>NZ_JBDKWG010000144.1:0-194212 GCF_040151475.1 Reichenbachiella sp. MALMAid0571
GTCCATACAATGTGATAATCACATCGATATAGAACATGACTCAACTTTTTGAAATTACTCATCACTCAAAGTTAAGGGTTTCAGGCATAGCCTAATGTACATAACCACCTTCAAAGAAGGTGGATTTTAAGTTATATTAAAAACCGTCATCTTCCTCCTCCTCCTCGGTGTATTCAGATTTCTTTTCTTTTTCTTCTACTTTTTCTATTGTTTCGAACGACTCATTGTTTTCTAAGATGACATCTTGAGGAAATTCGAGATTATACGGGTCATCAAGATTGTAATAATTTTTTCTAAATTCATTTATAAACTTCATTGTTTCTGACTCTTCTCCAAGCCCTATTACAAATTGCCCAAAGCCAGCTTTAGCAATATTGGAAGTTTTTACCACCTCATCATTAAATAATTCATTAGATGAATATAAAAATAACCTATTGTCATCAAAGCTGAAATGATACCAGGTAGTCTCGGCCACTTGTAAAAAAAGGTTCACTACATCTCCTCCAAGGTCATTTTTTCTTATCTCTAAAAATCCTGACATTAAAGCATTTATATCCACACCCCGAATCCCGGACAGTCCAATTTTAGAAGAATTGTACCATGCTTTATGTTCGTCATTCCATTTCAAATCTACATTTGAAAGCACTATGGTTTTTTGTAGTACGGGAGAAATACTGACCATTGGCACATAATCTCTAAGAGACTTATCTTCATAATTTTTAGCTACATGATCACCAACAAGATCGGACAATTTGTAGATCAATTCAATACTGTTGTCGTGTGCTACATCTGCACCTAACCTCTCTATTATATCCAACACATCCTTAGTGAAAGCCTCCACGATCAATGGATTGACATTCATATTGAGCATTAAAAATGCATCAATAAAATATTGGGCAGAATCAGGCTTACCTACACCAAGACCTGATGCTTCCAAAGAAAAGTTTTCATCATTCTTTGTGAAAGTTAAAGCTCCCTCAAAAATTACATTTTTGTTTTTGTCGTTATAGATAAAGGTTTTCCCTGCGTAAGACTCTCCCGATGATTTTAACTCCGGTTCAATTTTATATGTGTGGTTTTCAAAATCATGAGTAAGAAGGCCATCAGCTTTAAAAATATACTCATCTTCAGGCCTGTTTTTGTTGTTGACAAAAAGGGAATAAACCTTATAGTTAAGATTGTCATAGAGCAAGCCAACATCAATAGGAGTAGCATCTTCCGTTAGAGCACTTCCTACATCTAGTTTTAGCTCAGTAGAGTCCCCCGAATTATAATATTGAATCCAATAGTTATAATCATCTACACTCTCCAAATCCAGTTTTACCAGACCACTTAATTCCAAAGCCTTTCTATCAGCGTACATTGTAGCATCTCCTTTAAACAACACTCCGGGTGCTATTTGTACTTTTTCTTCCTCTAAAACTGTACCTCCTGAAACCGTCATTTTTTTAGTTACCTCTTTTTTACTGGTTGTTTTACCAGTTGGAATGTCCATGAGGTCAAAACTCTCGAATTTAATGTTGAATGTATCACTCGCAGCTGTTACCAGTTCATACATAGCATTTCCTTCGAATTTGTTTCTTGAAATGATTTTAATATTTCCTTCAGTTAAATGGTGAAACTCATTTAAGGTATCAATTTTTAAACTGGCATTCTCAAATTGCTGTAGTTCCGAATTTTCCAGAATGGTTGTTTCGTTGTTGTCGGGTATTATTTCTGCATCTGCCACTTTGATATATGGAATACCTTTAATATTCAGTTTATAGGTATTTATATCATAAATAGCATTTGTTGCATTAAATGCCAATGAATCCAGTTCTTCTCTGGTGGTATAAAAATAGGAAGAACTGATATCCACATCTGCCGGTTTGGTCATTGTAATTTGGGATGTATTCAAATCCCAAATAGCGTTGGTAATTGACGTTTTCATTTGTGCATAAGGAAAACTTATAGCGGCTACACCTTCTTGCTCAGGGTGAACATCAGCAACGTTTTTAACCAAATCGAAATGAAGCGATATGTCATCTCCGGCCATGGCTGGTTTATCCGGAACATCCGTTAGAATCTCAAACTTTGCATGTTGAGCTGAGTATTCATATTGTTTAAATTCAAATTCATTTGATTCCGAACGTGACCCCCTTGAAAGCATTACACCAGAGCCAAAAACTCCTTTCGCACTAATGTTGGCTTTACCATCCAACGATGCAGTTGCATTATAAAACTGAAACGGCTCACCAATATTTGCAATGTACATACTGTCTTTCCTGGGCAACCATTTCATACTATATGGACCCAATACAGCTTCCGGATATGAGGCCCCTTTGTAATTTCCCTCTCTAATTACTCCCTCATTCCCAACAGCGGAAACAGAATCCATGTAAAATATAAAATCATTGGAATTAACGGTGGTAGTACGATAATCTATCTTTCCATTGACACGCAAACCTTCGTAATTCAATTTCAGGTCATTATACACAACACCCTCACCTCCATACAAAGAGTATCCTTCATCTGGTATTTTATGAGAAAAACCCAAAGACTTATCCGGCATTACTACCAGCTTTTCCTTAAACTCAGGAAGTATATCTCCAGCAATAAAAGTTCCTTCAAATCCCACCCCTATCATATCCGGTCTTGCTAAACTATCCACCTCAAAAGGAGGAATGATAAATTTAACAGTACGGTCATAAGCACCACCCAATATTTCAGGACTGTCAAAATAAACAACAGCATCAGAGTCAGAAGTAAAATATGGATACTTTTTATGTTCTCTTAATCCCGCTTTATTTTTTGGGTGGTTCACATATAAAATACCTGATGTTTCTGTGATTTGATTATGTAACGCCACTTTCTCATGATGGTCTGCTGTTTTCAATGAATCATGTACTTCAACCTCTATCCTAATAGAATCTACTTGTGCCATATTTATTAAAAATGCATTGTAGTCAAAGTCAAATTCTTTACCAATATATTTAAATCCACCAGACACCACAGTACCATCAAACCTCATGTCTTTATTCTTCAACAAGGTAAGTTCTTCATCTTTTGGAGTGACTACATTCTTATTATCAGGAGTCAGAAAAATTCTTCTAACCCCTCTTACTGTCATTTCACTGGTTTCGAAATTGAGAGATGCATTTGGTTTGTCAGGAGAAAGAGAGGATATCAAAATATTGTCATAATCTTTCTTTTTGCTATAAGACAAAATATTGTGATAGGATTTTCTTAAGACATGAATATCTCCGGTAATCTCATCATATCCTATATACTGGTTTTGCTGCAAGTAAATCATTGCCGCCCTTATCAGTTTTTCATCCACTTTATTATAATGGACAATCAACTCTGCAACATTAAAATTTGAGTCATTAATTTTTCTGGCATACTGCACAACAGCCACAATAGGATGAAAGCCAAATAAGCCCGTAAGTTTATCATACCTGATGGGATTAAAATATTCTTCCGATTCGAAAACTGCCGGAATAATATTTCTACCATTCATTATAGAAATATCAAGGCTGTCTGCATTAAGATCCCATTGGATTAAATCAGCCTTAAAATCCATTTTAAAGTATGATGAAAAATAATAGGTATTCTTAAAATCTCCTTCATCCTTCAACAAGGTGAGTTTGGGAATGGAAGTATCAAATGAAAACTGTACTCCGGGATGTACAATAGAATCGGACCCATGAAAAATTACCTGATAGGCTCTTTTTGACCGAATGACAGAATCTTCAAAAGAATATTTAACGGCTTCAGTTCTAAAGCTTCTGCCTTTTCCATCCTTTACATTTATCACCGAGGGATGTTCTGAAATTGATGTGCCATACATTTTATCTCCCACCAGCGAAAACCCTCCTTTGTAAGTGAAATTTTCAATTGGCAGTTTCAGTTCTGTTTTAGAATAGTTCGAAATAAATTTTGGATAAGTTCTGTTCTTATTGTCCTTACGTCTATGACTTCTGAAGATAAAAGCTCCATCTAAAGAATCGGAAAACAATCTGGGAAACCTCATTTTCGCTTTGGTAGTCTTTAGATAGGGCACACTGGTTTTAAAATGATACTCTTTGAGAATTACTTCAGCTCCTTCAGTACCCTTCAAACTATTTGGCCAATCAAAAACCCCTCCCTGGCCTACAAACATCAAGTCATTGATCATATAAGAACCAGATGTATTTTTAATTTCCACGGTATCATAGGGAGTTGTCATGAGCAAGTCAACATTCTTTAACTTGATAATTGCTCCAGATAAAGGAGGGGTAATATCGTCAGCTTGATAGTCAGACACTTTGTCTGTTTTAATCACATCTACATTTGGCCGATGAAAAGCAGGCCTTTCCGGAACCTCTTCTTCATAGGTTTCTTCAGTACCCCATCCATCATCATTACCCCAGCTGTCTTCCTGGTCATCTCCCCAGCCGTCATCGTTCCCCCATCCATCATCATCTCCCCAACTATCTTCTTGTGTGTTTGAGTCTTCTTCCTGAATTGAAATTTCTTCTTCAGTAATCTGCTCATCTAATGGGACATTAGTATCTTGCTCCTCTATTTGATCGAGAAAGCTTTTTGGAGCACCTAAAATTTCAAAGCTATAGCTACCCCCTGAAAATTTTAGAGAGTTGAACCTCGAAGTGTACAATGCACTGCGGGCAAAAAACATACTCATTCTTCTTAAATATTCATCAAGCTTCCTGTGTCCGTAAGTTTCTACTGCTGTTTCCGTAATTTTAAGCACATTGGTAAGCCTTTCGGAATCCAAATTAGCCTGTGTAACGGCATAAGTAATCAGACTAAAATAGTATTGAAAATACGGACGTGTTTGCAGCCTTTCCGCCTGCATTTTTTTTGCGGTACTTATTATTATTTTCTTCTGCTCATTGCTGATTTTAGAAGTCCAGATGTTCCTGAAATCATAAGCCACCTTTTGAGCGGACTCTGTATCAATTCTTGAAATCCCCGCTACAACGTCATTGACAAATACGTCGGGTTCTTCAGAAAAATTGAAGTATTGAGCATTGGTTTTGAATACCAAAAGCATCAATACAAATAGTAAGGGAATATATTTCGAGCGAAAGTTCAAAAGCAGTAACACAAATTCGAATAAAGATAGGCAATCGAATATTTATAATCTAAAAGAAAATCAGGATTTACTAAATACTACTGCTGCCCAGTTATCCTTAGTAACTATTTTGTCAAGTATAAGATTATACTTATCTGCACATTTTTTTATATCCGAAATGTCTTTTTCATAAAACCCACTCAACAAAAGGAAGCCTTTTTCTACTAAAAGATTGGAGTAATATGGTATCTCTTTCAGCAAAACATTTTTGTTAATGTTCGCAATAATAATGTCAAAATTGTCTTCAAATTGAAGGCCTGCTATCTCCCCTTTTTGAATTTTTACATCATTTATTCCGTTAAGTGCATAGTTTTCTTTACTGTTTTCAATGCACCACTCATCTATATCTGTTGCTTCTATGGACTTAGCTCCTAACTTATTTGCCATGATGGCAAGCACTCCGGTCCCGCAACCTACATCAAGCACTTTTTTATTGAGAAAATTGATGTCTAACTGTAATTTGAGCATTTGCCACGTTGTAGCATGGTGACCTGTCCCAAAGGACATTTTTGGAGTAATGATAATTTCAATTGGATACTTCTTCTCAATGTTATGGAAAGAAGCCTTAACTATACATCGATCATCTACTTCGATAGGATCGTAGTTTTCTTCCCACTTTTTATTCCAATTTTCCTTTTCAACAGAATTTATTTCTACTGTAAAATCAAAAGAACCTTTATATCTGGAAATAATTTCATCTAATGCCTTCTGATCGAAAGATTCGGCTGCAATATACGCTTTGAGTCCTGACTCCACTTCTTCAAACGTATCAAAATCTATTTCTCCTAACTCTGCCATAAGAATATCAGAGATAGAACTGTCTTCTGTGGAAATATATACTTCTATGAAAGACAAATTCTATTTGTTACAACCGGCAAAAGATTCGAAATCTGTAAAGTAAACTGAAAAATCAGCCAGCCCTTTTTGCTTTTCCCAGTAGATGTAGAAATCCGCAAATTCTTTTTTGTCTGTGAAACTCCAAAGCCCCTGCTTGTCAGCATAAAGCCTGTTTTCCTCTTCAAAAATCAAAATGTCAGCAAAAGCTTCCGAACTTTCCTCGTAAACCTTGAAATGCGCATAACGTGGATTCTTTTCTACATAGACCACACCGAAAATCTTGCATGGATCATATACCTTTCTGGTAGATCCTGTATTGATTATGATTCCGCAAAAAGCAATGAAATAAAAAAGAGTCTTCAACATTATGAGATTGTATTATAAACTTGACAATACTAAAACTCTAAAATGAGTTTACTATTGCAATAAAGTCGGCAGATTTTAAGGATGCTCCACCTATTAATCCTCCATCAACATCAGGGCATGCAAAAATCTCCTGAGCATTGTCAGGTTTACAGCTACCTCCGTAAAGAATAGATAAATCAGCAGCAGCTTCTTTTCCAAATTTTTCAGCCAAATGGGTTCTCAAATAAGCATGCATTTCCTGAGCCTGTTGAGAAGTTGCCGTTTTTCCTGTACCGATAGCCCAGATTGGCTCATAGGCTATTACTATTTTAGAAAATTCATCTTTGCTTAAGTGAAATAAGCTTTCTGTCAATTGATTACAGACATATTCGAAATGTGTCCCTTTTTCTCGAATTTCCAGCGGTTCTCCACAGCAAAATATTGGTGTCAGGTCATTAGCCAATGCCTGATTCAATTTTTCTGCCAACTCTTCATTTGACTCTTTGAAGTATTCTCTTCTCTCACTGTGTCCTATAATTACATATTCCGCACCAGTAGATTTTACCATTTCTGCAGAGATTTCACCTGTATATGCTCCACTGGTTTTGTCGCTACAGTTTTGGGCAGATACTTCAATATTACTACTATTAGCAACAAGTTTACTTACTGAAGTCAAATGAATAAAGGGGGTTCCGAGTACTACTTGCACATTTTCATCCAAATTACCTGCACTCACAATCTCATTGGTAAGCTCTATTCCTTCACTCAATGATTTGTTCATTTTCCAGTTGCCCGCTACTATATTCTTTCTCATTTCAATTTCATTTTGATGTTCTGGGCAAATATATAATGTCAAATGCGGTATATCCTGAATATCACTAATATTTTGATAAAAAAAAGCACTAAATAATTCGATTTTTTGAATTATCAACCACATCAATAATTAAGAGTCATAATTATTTTGATTCTAACTTTTTATTCAAATAATTTACCAATCATTAATAAAACAGTATAAATATTATATTATTTATAATAATACATATCAGTTATTAAACTAAGAAGGATGGCAAAACACACGTATGATTTCGGAGTAATTGGCAATTGTGCATTCACAGCTCATATAAAAAAAGACACTAATATTTCCTGGTTATGTTGGCCAAGGTTCGACAGTAGTTTCATCTTTGGTGGTCTGGTAGATGAGGAAAAAGGAGGTGAGTTTTCTGCCCTTCCTGTAGATGAAAATTATGAATCCAACCAATATTACCTCGAAAACACAAATGTGTTGTGCACGGAAATCAGCAGTGAAACCGGAAAGTATCGGGTAACTGATTTCGCTCCAAGGTTTTACCAGCATGAAAGATATTATAAACCTCTGATGCTAGTCAGAAAGATTGAACCGATAGATGGCTATTCATCGATAAATGTGAAATGTCATCCCGTAGGAGACTATGGAAAAATAGTTCCGGAAACCAGCCTTGGAAGTAGTCATATCCGTTACTTGGGGTTAAATTCTCAGGTACGACTTACGACGAATATTTCACTGAATTATGTCATGAATGACAAGCCTTTCGTACTCAATGAAACCAAATACCTGATATTATCTTATGGTCCTCCTTTAGAAGATGCCTTAACAGATACCGCTGAAAGATTTTTAAGTAAAACCGTTAATTATTGGAGAAAATGGATCAAAACAGCCAGCATTGTTAACTTTTATCAACGAGCGGCTATCAGATCTGCTCTTATTTTAAAGATTCACCAATATGAAGATACTGGTGCAATCATAGCTGCCACCACTACCAGTTTGCCGGAATCTCCCGGTGCCGGGCGAAATTGGGACTACCGATATTGCTGGATGCGAGACACTTATTATACTCTAAATGCCTTCAACAACATCGGTCACTTTGAAGAGTTGGAGCAATATTTCCACTATATAATGAATATTATTTCGGTGGAAGAAGATCGTTTCCAGCCATTGTATGGGATTTCAGGAGAAAAAAAATTGACAGAAATAGAAACAGATCTAGAAGGATATAAAGGTAACAAACCTGTGAGGGTAGGAAATCAAGCATATACTCATATACAAAATGACGTTTATGGTCAGGTACTTGTATCACTTCTACCTCTCTATTCGGATATGAGAATCATATTTACCGAGCTGTATGATTCTACTGAAATAGTGATTAAAGCACTAAAAATGATTGAAAAAACCATGGAAGAACCTGATGCCGGTCTATGGGAATTTAGAAACTTAAAGCAATATCATTGTTACACATACCTTTTTCACTGGGCAGGAAGTAAAGCAGCTGAAAAAATTGCAGATGTATTGAAAAACAGTGAAATGAAGGAACTGGCCACCAGGCTGAAAAATATGGCAGCTGAAAAAATAGAAGCGTGTTATTCGGAAGAGAAAAAAGGCTATGCTCAAGCAATAGGTGTGGATAGGATGGATGCCAGTTGTTTGCAACTTATAAACATGAACTACTTGCATGGTAACAGCCAACGTGCAAAAGACCACCTTAAAGCACTAGAAGCTGAACTAAAAGCCTCGAATGGCCTCTTTTACAGATACAAACATCAGGATGATTTCGGCGAGCCCGAAACTACTTTTTTAATTTGCGGGTTTTGGTATGTGGAAGCTTTGGCTTGTGTGGGAAGAGTGGATGAAGCTGTTGAGGCTTTTAAAAAACTGGAAGGCTTTAGCAACCACCTCGGATTACTCAGTGAAGATGTAAACGAACACGATGGCAGTCAATGGGGTAATTTTCCTCAAGCATACAGCCATGTAGGATTGTTAAATACGGCCAATAGAATTGCTAAAAAACTGGATAATCCTGATTTTTATTGATTTAATTCTTAAATAAGAAAATACTTTTTTAAGGAAGTTGAAGTAAATGGTTTTTACTTTAACTTCTTATTTTCCTTATGCCGATTAACGTCTCTATTGTTTTTCTTTTCAATATTCTTTTTTAAAGCATCTGTCAGATCGACACCCGTTTGATTGGCCAGGCATATAAGTACCCAAAGTACATCTGCCATTTCATCACCCAAATCTCTGTTTTTATCCGATTCTTTGAATGATTGCTCTCCATATTTCCGGGAAATAATCCTGGCCAATTCCCCGACTTCTTCTGTAAGAATAGCCATATTGGTAAGTTCATTGAAATACCTGACCCCAATAGAGTTTATCCAGTCATCCACTAGTTTCTGAGCTTCTTTTATTTCCATACGTTTTTAGATTGTACTATTTTTTATCTTTCGTATCCATGATGATGGTTACCGGCCCATCATTTATCAATGATACTTTCATGTCTGCTCCAAACTTACCTGTTTGAATCTTTTTTCCAAACTCAGATTGAATATGATCTATGAACCTTTCGTATAGGGGAATAGCTACTTCAGGTTTAGCTGCCAGAATATATGAGGGGCGATTTCCTTTTTTGGTACTGGCATGCAACGTAAACTGACTGATTAACAGTATGTCTCCATTAATATCCAATACACTTTTATTCATCACTCCGTCATGGTCGTCAAAAATCCTAAGGTTCAGTATTTTTTTGACTAGCCATACAATATCTTCCTCAGTGTCTTCATGTTCTATTCCCAAGAGAATCATTAAACCCTGATCTATTTTACCATGTACCTCTCCATCAATTAATACAGAGGATTCTATTACTCTTTGTATAACAACTTTCAATTTAAATGTACTGTGGATTTAGCAGATAAGAAACTTCAATAGTCATTATTCAATGTTCGCAATCCGAATCATTTTTAAAGGCTTATATACATGAACTCCTTCGTCTTCCTTGCTTTTCGCAACCAAAAACATTGCCTTAGCTACATCAGATGCTTTAATTGCCCAGAGTCTTAAACGAGTGCCTATGATAAAAAAAGAAAAAACGGAAGAAATAAGCTTTGCTACTTCTTCAAAAAAACGGAATTCATCACGATCTCCTAATAGAAGAGATGGCTGAAAGATTAATAAAGTTTTGAGATTTAACGCTCTTAAAGCATCTTCTGTCTTTCCTTTCACTTTATTGTAAAACAAAGCAGAATCAGTATTCGCACCATAAGACGAAACCATAAGAAATTGCTCAAAATTTGAATCTTGTTTGGCATGTTCCGCCAACATTAGAGGAATAGAATAATCCACTTTCATAAAGGCTTCTTTTGAACCCGCCTTTTTCATTGTAGTACCAACACTACAATAATAGTCATTGGCAGAAACCTGCATCTTATATTTTTCAAATTCCTTAAATTCAAAAATTAGCTCTTTGATACGACCATCCTCAATTCCTACAGACCTTCTGCCAATTATCATGATTTGATCATAATAATCATTTTCAAGAAGCACTTTCAAAATCTGCTTGCCCACCAGGCCAGTGGCACCTACGATAAGGGCAGATTTATTTTCCATTCTATTTAAGCAGCTATGATTGAATTTAAAAAGTTAGATAAAAAACAGGAAAAAATAATGGGAAAATAG
Organism: Reichenbachiella sp. MALMAid0571; assembly: GCF_040151475.1. NCBI lineage: Bacteria > Pseudomonadati > Bacteroidota > Cytophagia > Cytophagales > Reichenbachiellaceae > Reichenbachiella > Reichenbachiella sp. MALMAid0571. The sequence goes on from NZ_JBDKWG010000144.1 coordinate 10,782, forward strand.
GTTTATTTGAAAATAAAAAAAGCTGTCTAAAATAGACAGCTTTAAAAAATTTAATTTTTATTTAGATGTTTAGGCTTGAACAGACTCTACCAATACCAAGACCCGATTGTTCAAAACCTCTACTATCCCTCCATCTATTTTCAATTCTTTTTCTTTGATGTGGTCATGATCTTTGTATTTGTACCTTAATTCTCCCAAACCAAGAGAACTTACCAAAGGCGCATGGTCATCCAATACCTGAAAAGAACCTTCATTCCCTGGAAAAGTTGCGGAATCAACTTCTCCTTCAAAAAGCTTGTTGTCAGGAGTAATTATTTCTAAAAACATAGTTTTGATTATTTAGCTTCAGCCATCAATTTTTCACCTTTTGCCACAGCTTCTTCGATACTGCCTACAAGGTTGAATGCTGCTTCTGGCAGATGATCATGTTTGCCATCCATTATTTCATTAAAACCCTTGATGGTATCTTTAATATCAACCAAAGCTCCCGAAAGACCAGTAAACTGCTCGGCCACATGGAACGGCTGTGATAAAAATCTCTGAACTCTTCTGGCTCTGTGTACAGCCTCCTTGTCTTCATCTGAAAGCTCGTCCATGCCAAGAATGGCGATAATATCCTGAAGCTCTTTATATCTCTGAAGGATCTCAATCACTCTCTGTGCACAGCTATAGTGTTCTTCACCCACAATTTCTTCACTCAAAATTCTGGAAGTAGAATCCAATGGATCAACAGCAGGGTAAATCCCTAGCTCAGCAATCTTTCTGGAAAGTACTGTTGTAGCATCAAGGTGAGCAAAAGTTGTAGCCGGAGCTGGATCCGTTAAATCATCTGCAGGAACATATACTGCCTGAACGGATGTGATCGATCCTCTTTTTGTAGATGTAATCCTTTCCTGCATGGCTCCCATCTCTGTAGCCAAAGTTGGTTGATAACCAACAGCTGACGGCATCCTTCCCAAAAGAGCTGATACCTCAGAACCTGCCTGAGTAAATCTAAATATATTATCAATAAAGAATAGAATATCTCTTCCTTGTCCTTCTCCATCACCATCCCTGAAATATTCAGCCACTGTCAGACCTGAAAGTGCAACCCTGGCTCTTGCTCCCGGGGGCTCATTCATTTGTCCAAACACCAAAGTAGCTTGAGATTTTAAAAGCTCATCTTTGTCAACTTTGGTCAAATCCCAGCCTCCTTGAGCCATGGACTCTTCAAATTCTTTTCCGTATTTAATTACACCAGATTCGATCATCTCACGCAACAAATCGTTTCCTTCTCTTGTTCTCTCTCCAACTCCTGCAAATACTGAAAGACCTGAGTATGCTTTGGCAATATTATTGATCAATTCCATGATCAATACAGTTTTACCAACACCAGCACCACCAAACAATCCAATTTTACCCCCTTTAACATAAGGTTCAATCAAATCAATCACTTTGATACCAGTAAATAGTACTTCCGTAGAAGTTGACAATTCATCAAATGCAGGTGCTTTTCTATGAATTGGAAAACCCTTGCTATTATCTATGTACCCAATACCATCAATTGCTTCACCTACCACATTAAAAAGTCTTCCTTTTATTTCCTCACCAATAGGCATTTTGATCGGTGCTCCTGTATCCTCAACATCTAAACCTCTCATCAGACCTTCGGTACTATCCATAGCTACAGTACGAACTCTATCTTCACCCAAATGCTGCTGACATTCCAAAATTACTTTTTGGCCGTCAGGTCTAACAACAAAGAGTGCGTCTAAAATATCTGGTATTTTTGATCCCTCAGACTCAAAACTTACGTCCACAACAGGACCAATAACTTGTGTGATTTTACCGATGTTTGCCATTTTCAATCGCTTATTTCAATAAATATTATGATGTTGATTTTAAAGGTGCGAAGTTAAGTCAATAATTATATAAACCAAAGAGACTCAGTCCTTTTTGGTTTTACTTAATTCTCAGCAAAATTCTAAATGTCGTGCCTTTATTAATATCCGAAGATTTGACAAAAATTTTACCCTTGTGATAGTTCTCTACTATTCTTTTTACTAATGTCAACCCGAGTCCCCAGCCTCTTTTCTTTGTAGTAAATCCGGGCTGAAAAACTTTTCCTATTTTAGATTTCACAATCCCTTTTCCAGTATCGGTAATATCAATTACAGCCTGACCTTCATTGGCACGCAACAGTTTGATTGACAAATGACCCACACCTCCCATTGCATCAACTGCATTTTTACACAAATTTTCTATTACCCATTTAAACAGAGGCTCATTAATTTCGGCTGAAATGTTTTTGTTTGGAAAGCTCTTAACCTCAAACGTCACTTTGGTGGAAACGCGCTTTTTAAGATAATCAACTGTTTCACTAACTATTTCATAAAGGTTGGTTGTTTTCAAAATAGGTTCAGACCCTATATTGGAAAAACGAGAGGTGATCATTTCCAACCGTTCTACGTCCTTCTCCAACTCAGCAACAATCTCTTTGTCTTTTAGGTCATCGTCTGTTTTGAAGTATTCAACCCATGCCATTAGCGAAGAAAGCGGCGTGCCCAATTGATGAGCTGTTTCTTTTGCCAACCCGACCCACACCCGGTTTTGTTCAGCTGTTTTCGAATAATTGAATGCCATAAATGCTATCAAACCAAAAATGGCAATGATTGACAATTGTGCTATTGGGTAATATTTTAATTGAGTAAGGAGTGTTGAGTTTTTGTAATAGATGTATTGATAGCCCAGTATTTCATTAGTTTCATTATTTATTAAAGTTATAAGTCTTGGTTCATGTTGCTGCTTCATTTCTTCTAATTCCTCTCTCAGGATTCTGTTCCTAAGTTTCGAATTTTCTGCCTCTTTAGCTCTAGGAATATTTCTAAAACCACCCTCGACTGGTATCCCAAACTCATTGGTCATAACAATTGGTATAGTTGTATTGGCCGCTATTATCTCCTCAAAAAGGAAATTATAGTTTGTTTTAGTATCTTCTTCGTTGGCAAAAAATTCTAATGCATTCGCAAATTGTTCAATAAGTTTTTTTTCTCGTTGTTTAATTTTTTCAACGAGAATATTGGTGTACCATATTGACCCAAGCCCGATTATAACAGAAACACCCAGAACCACCCATTTCAGGTTTGAACGTTTTGAATACAAGTCTAAAGTTGTAGAATTATTGGATTGAGAAGCCATAAAGGTTTTCGATACTAGTAAAAGACCAGCGATACTGTGGACAAATATACTTTTTATTGATTCAGGTTAAAACTTCATTTTAGATCGTTCAGTAGTTCAGATACAAAGTCAGCTGCCAGATTGGTTCTCTGAACTCCTTTGCCTTCTACAACTTTGTAAGACTGATTGTTTTGTTTCAAATAAGAACTATAAATGTGGAACAAATATTCTCTTCTATGTTCATCTTCTCTCAATGGATCTGGCTGCCATGGCAGATCTGGCTTGCACAACAACATCAGATCATATTTCTCCATACCCAATTGCTGCTCTATCCATTTTTCACATTTCCCAAATTTATCATAGCTCCACACTTTTATGGTTATCAAAGAACTGTCGCAAATGAGCATATGATCTGAATTCACAAATGCCTCATTTTCCTGTTTCATTTGTTTTTTAGCAATAATCTGCAAATCTCGATAAGAATATGGCCTATCCAGATTTTGTATATACTGCCGGGCATACTCCTCCACATAGTCACATTGAAACAATGAAGCAAGTTCTTTAACCAACGTGGACTTACCTGAAGATTCCGGACCAACTACCGCAACTTTAATTTTCTTCATTTTTCAAAGTAGCTAATTTTTGTCTCCACGAAAAGTAACCTGCTATTGCCAGCGCAAGAAATACCAAAAATTGAAAACTTGTAAGAATATAACCTTTATAAAAATACAATGGTATAGATATTAAATCCGTGATAATCCATGCAATCCAGTTTTCAATTTTCTTCTTCGCCATTAGCCACATGGCCGTAAAAGCAAATGAAGTAGTAACAGCATCCCAGTGCGGAACGTCACTATCTGTGTAATTTTCCAACAAAAAACTTAACACAAAATATGAAAGCAAAAGAATCAATAAACTACTGCTATTTTCCGTTTTGTTATTTGAAGCAATCGGTATGTGATTTGCAGTATCCGTTTTTTTTGCCCACACATACCAGCCATAGATACTCATAATGAAATAATAAGCATTGATACTCATGTCGGCATACAGCTTTGCCCCAAAACAAATTTTTACATAGATGGTTACACTGATAATTCCCGTTGGGAAAACAAGAATCTTTTCCTTTTTTGCATACCAGACTGAAAGTAATCCAAAAAATACTGCAACTGCCTCCAGAAGTGTCATTTGTTCTACACCAATACGAAACCCTTCTATGATTACATCCATTAGTGATGATTATTACCGTCAAAGTATTATTTAACTCTGCAATTTCTCATTTTACATTATATAATCAATATTTTTAGTGCTGAGATAAAAATAGTTCAAGGTAAATATCAAAAGACTCTTTTTTTATGAAATACCGTCTTTTATTGTTATTGTTTGTTTGTTGTCAATATGCGTTTGCTCAAAAAGTCGCTTTGGTTTTAAGCGGTGGTGGTGCTAAAGGGTTAGCCCATGTAGGCGCATTAAAAGCACTGGAAGAAAACAATATACCAATAGATTGCATCACCGGTACTTCGATGGGAGCATTGGTTGGTGGCTTTTATGCCGCCGGATACAGTACCGAAGAAATTTTGTCATTAGGCTTATCTAAAGATTTACAAGATTGGGTAAAAAACATTCCTAAAAGCAAATACAGTTATTTACAAAAAGAAGATGACTTTGATCCATCCTGGCTTACTCTTAAGTTTAGCATAGATTCGAGCTTTTCCGCTACCCTAGGTACCACTTTATCCGAAGACTATATTTTGAACTTTGCTCTGGCAAAAGAATTTGCTTCAGCCACAAAACTCAGCAAAAGCAATTTTGACAACTTATTCGTGCCTTACAGAGCCACAGCGTCAGAAATATTCACAGAACAAGAAGTGATATTGAGTTCCGGTAATTTATTTGAAGCGGCCAGAGCATCAATGGCTGTCCCCTTTTTTTATCGGCCTGTCAGAATCAACAATCGGTTACTGTTTGATGGAGGTATTTACAACAATTTTCCCGTAAAAACAGCAAAAGAGGCATTTCACCCAGATGTAGTTATAGGGATAAATGTGGCCTCAAAAAAAATGCAAGAGTATCCTTATGACAAAGACAATAACCTTATTGCAGAATCTCTGCTTTTTGCCATTCTGGATAAAACAGACTCGACCGAAATAAGTGACAATGGTGTATTCATCGACGTAGAATTAGAAAATTTCAATGCATTGGATTTCAATGAAGCCAAAAATATTATCGAATTGGGCTACAACTCTACCATGAGAAAAATGGAGGAGATAAAAACCAAAATAAAGAGACGGGTATCTGATGATGAGCTAAAAGAAAAAAGAGAGGCATTCAGCTTGAAATCTGATGAAATATTATTTGATAGTATAGCAATTAAGGGATTTAAAAAAAATCAATTCAGATACATAACAGGACGGTTTGATAATACCAACCCAATATCTTTTGACAAAATAGAAGACGGGTATAACAAAATTGTTTCTGACGATTATTTCGCCAATATATTTCCATCTTACTCTTTTACTAAAAAAAATACATTCACACTTTCCGGAAATCCTAACCCAAAGTTGAGAGGAAAAATCGGAGGAAGTCTTACATCCAGAAATACCAGCCAACTATTTGTTGGGTTTGATTTCAAACGGTTGACAAGAGTACTCTCACATTATTCCCTTGGGATTCATACAGGAAGGTTTTATCAATCTGTGAACATAAAATCCAAAGTTCAGTTTCCTGGAAAACTAGAGTTGTCTATTAAGCCGGAATTCATTTACAACCATTGGAACTTCACCAGCATCACCGATTTGTTTTCACCAGGAGTCGAACCTGAAATTCAGGATTCTAAAGATTTGAGTTATGGAATCAATTTTGAATTTCCTATTAGAGAAAGGATCAAATTTAATTTTCATACTTCTTATTTCAAAAATCGGGACAAGTTCAGCAACAATAGCATTTTGGTTTCTTCTGACACCCTTGATGTTTTAAAACTAACAGGAAGTAAAATTCAGGGAAAAATATATTTTAACAGCCTCAACCTACATCAATATCCATCTAAAGGTCAAAAGCTAAACCTATTTGCCAATTACATCTTTAGCAACGAAAACTATAGCGCAGGAAACACTTCTAATATAAACTCTATTCAAAACAAAAGACAAAATTGGTATAAAGTTGGTCTTGAAGCCGAAAAATATATGAATCCTCATAAGTTTTACAGTTTGGGAATAAGTTTCACCTCCATATATTCTAATCAGCCTACATTCGGCAGTACTCGTTCAACTGTGTTGAGCCAAGCTTCTTTCAACCCATTACAAGATAGCCGGACACTGGTTCTCGGAAATTTCAGAGGTAGAAAATATATGACAATGGGAATTAAGAATGTTTTTCATCTAAACGGCAACTTTCAATTTCGGGTAGAAGGCTATGCTATTTATCATTTTGAAAAACTAAGCATTGACACAGAAAACCAGCCATATTATTTCACAAGTAAAAAAATCAACTTTTCAGGCACTACAGGTTTAGTCTATCAAAGCCTGATTGGACCAATTAGCTTAAGCTTGAATTATTATGATCAACAAAACCGCAATTGGAGTGGATTATTACATATTGGATATTTATTATTCAATAAAAAATCATTGGATTAATAATATAATAAATCACTAAATTACGTGTTGAATTGAACTTATTATTTCGTTTAAATCTTTTAATGATAATGGAACGCTTTCGACTCATCTTTTTCTTTTTCATTTTTGGGATCAGTTTTCCATGCCTTTCTTCGGGTTTTTTCTACCAAGCCGATACCTTGATAACGGTAACAGGAAAGATTACAGATAAAGAAACCAAAGAGCCTGTTTTAGGTAAATTGTTTTACGAGAAACTACCATACTACGATGATATGGGTATCGCAACAAGCAAAATAGAGAATGGCTCATATCAACTTTATATGATCAAAAACATAACATACAATGTAAAGATAAGTGCTGCCGGGTATGACCCTATTGAACAGGAGATGGTCATTGTTGAAGAAGATTCTTTAACAATGTATAAGGATTTTGAGTTGAGTCCCAATGGGTCGAACGATAAAGTGTCTCTGAGCAATTTAATTTTTACAAGAGGTCGAGCCGTAATATCTCAAAGCTCTTACAAAGAACTCGATGAATTTGCAGCTTGGTTGCAAGACCATCCTGATGTAAAGTTTAGGTTGGATGGCCATACCGACTTTCAGGGAAATGCCGAAGCAAACATGGCTCTGTCACAAGAAAGGGTCAATGCTGTTCGGGATTATTTAATAAAAAAAGGGGTTAAAGGATCCAGAGTAAAAACAAAAGCCTTTGGAGGTAGTCAACCCATTAGCCGTGAAAGAACTGATGAAGCTAAAAAAGCAAATCGACGTGTAGAAGTAACCATGCTATAGCCAGCTATATTGTTATTTGTAAACCTATTTATTGACCAACTCTCTTAATGAAAAAGATTATATTTTCCTTTTTATTCATTACCAACTTTGCTGTACATGCTCAGGAAACCGTACAATGGGCATCAAAAGTAATGTATGTGACTTCAGAATTAGAGTCTGTACAATACTCTGCTGCTCAGGTATTGTACAAGCCTAATGTTTACCCTGGAAGTGGTCCAAGCCCAAACGCCTGGAGAGCAAAAAAACCGGATAAAGATGATTTTATTGTTGTACAGTTTGACCAATTTATATCTGCCCAACAAATAGCTATAGCAGAAACTGAAAACCCCGGTGCTATTACCAAGGTATATGCCTATGACAAAGACGACAATGAATATTTGTTGTTTGAACTTACTCCCAGAAAACTTCCTGTTGAAAACAGACTTTTAAACTTGTTTTTTGAAAAAACACATTTTAAAATCGCCTATATAAGAATTGATATTGCGGGTGGGGCAGTGGAAGGATACAATGGCATAGATGCTATTGGCATATCTGAATCCAATGTTCCTATAAAAGTCCTATTGAACCTGACTGATTATGTAAATGAAGGTTTGGAAGTTGAAAAATTAGGAGAAAATGTAAACAGTTCTTATGTAGAGCATAACCCAATATTGTCTCCTGATGGAAAGGTTTTGTTTTTTAGCCGAAGAAATCATCCCGGAAATGTAGGGGGAGTAGAAGACGGTGAAGACATCTGGTATTGTACTTTAGACGAGAGTACCAATGAATGGAGTCCGGCAAAAAATATAGGCCCTCCATTGAACAACGAAGGACCAAACTTTGTAGCCTCTGTTACCCAAAAAGGAAGTGATATTGTATTGTTGTTGGGCAATCAATATGGAAGAAACGGAAGAATGAAACAAGGCCTTTCAACCAGTGTCAATCTGGGTGGGCAAATTTGGGACGAGCCCAAAAACGTGGAAATTGAAAATGACTATAACTACTCCCCAAATGCCGACTACTATACCAACCTGAAAAATAATGTAATCATTATGTCTGTAGAAAGAGACGATACTTTTGGAGACAGGGATCTTTATGCTTCATTCAATGTGCCTGGCAGGGGTTGGTCTGAGCCTATGAATTTAGGTGCTGATATAAACTCTGCAGATCAGGAATCTGCTCCTTTTTTAGACCAAGACAACAGAACCTTGTACTTTTCATCCAAAGGGTTTCCCGGATATGGCGGGATGGATATTTTTGTTACCCGCAGGCTTGGGAACGGATGGTCTCGTTGGACTACTCCCGAAAACCTGGGTAAAGCAATCAACGGGCCAACTGATGATTTGTATTTCAACATTCCAACATCAGGGGCAATGGCCTACCTTTCCAAAGGAGATCAAAGCAAAGACACAGACATCTATCAACTTAAACTAGAGGAATTCTTTATTAAGGAGGAAGAAAAAAAGCCAGTTGCCGAAGAAGAAAAAGTGGAAGAAGAAGTGTTGGTAACTGTTAAAGGTAAAGTATTGAATTCTAAAACGAACGAACCAATTAGCACTAAAATCTTCATAGAACGGTTGCCCGACGGAGCAAGCATAGGGATTACTTCTTCTACAGCTTCTGGAAATTATGAATTTAAAGTTAGGCCAGGTGCCAGATATGGTTTTTTTGCCGAAGCGGATGGATTTCTTTCAGTAAGTGAAAATATTGATATAAATGTGCAAGAGGAAACAGCAGAAAAAACACAAAACTTACTATTGACTCCAATAGAAAAAGGGGTTGGTATTGTTATTAACAATATCTTCTTTGAAGTAAATGCTGCTGATCTTCAAACGGCTTCATTTCCCGAATTGGATCGAATTCTCAAGCTACTTGAAGACAATAAAGTTGAGAAGATTGAAATATCAGGACATACGGATTCTTCAGGCGATGACAATTACAATTTGGACTTATCTCAGAAAAGAGCAAATGCCGTATTCAACTATTTCGTTTCAAATGGCATAAGCAGAAGCAGAATGGTACCCAAAGGATATGGTGAAACTGTCCCTATTGTAGCCAACGACACTGACGAAAATAAAGCAAGAAACAGGAGGGTTGAATTTAAAGTTTTGTGATCAATTATTTTTCATCTAAAAGTCGAGAAATATTCTGAACAAACAGATGCGCTTATGAAATAAATTAAAATGAATATATTTGATTGTCCAGCCCATAATAAAAGTAAATTATAAAACAGGAATATGAATAATATTAGAAGTATTCTCATAGCTATATTGGTTTCTTCCAGCACTTGTGTTTTGGCTCAGGAAACTGTACTATGGGCTTCAAAAGTAATGTATGTAACTTCCGAAATGGGACCGTTGCAACACTCTGCTCTTCAGGTACTTCACAAACCTAATGTGTTTCCAAAAAGTGGAAAAAGTCCTAATGCCTGGAGTGCTAAAAAAGATGATAAAGATGATTATATTGTTGTACAATTCGAAAAAGGTATAAATGCTCAGCAAATAGCAATTGCAGAAACAGAAAATCCTGGTGCCATATCCAAGATATACGCTTATGATTCCCAAGACAATGAATACTTGCTTTTTGACCTTACTCCAAGGCAAATTCCATTAGAAAAAAGATTGTTGAATTTGTTTTTTGAAAAAACAAAATACAAAATAGCTTATATCAGAGTAGATATCGCTGGTGGGGCTGTGGAAGGGTACAATAGTATTGATGCCATAGGTATTTCAGAGTCTAACATTCCTATCAACATATTAATATCCCTAACACAAAATGTCGCCACAGACCTACATGTAGAAAAACTGGGACCGGAAGTTAACAGCTCTGCTACCGAACACAGTCCACTGCTATCACCCGATGGAAATACTTTATTTTTTAGTCGGCAATATCACCCGGGAAATATTGGTGGTACAGAAGACAATGAGGATATCTGGTATTCAGAAAAAGATCCCAATACAGGAAAATGGCTTCCTGCCAAAAATCTAGGACCACCATTGAACAACAAAGGACCCAACTTCATTGCCTCTATAACACAAGATGGGGATGACATGATCTTGTTGCTAGGAAACCAATACGGCAAAAAGGATCGTATGACGGCAGGAGTTTCTATGAGTCGTAAAACTCCCGGAGGTGATTTTGAAAAGCCTGTTAATCTTTATATTGAAAACGACTACAACTATTCTAATAAATCTGATTATTACATGAACGATCAGAACAATACTATTTTATTATCTGCGGAGAGAGATGACACCTATGGAGATAGGGATTTGTACGTTACTTTTTCTGATAGAAAAGGTGAATGGTCTGAACCAGTGAATCTGGGAGCAACAATCAATTCAGCAGATACTGAAAGCTCTCCATTTTTAGACCATGATAACGAGACCCTGTATTTTTCCTCAAGCGGCTTTAGTGGATATGGTGGAGCAGATATATATGTAAGCAAGCGACTGGATGATACCTGGCAAAATTGGTCAGTACCAGAAAACCTGGGACCTGGTATAAACGGAACTACCGATGACGTGTATTTCAACATTCCTACAAGTGGCACCCATGCATACTTCACTAAAGGAGACATAGGCGAAAACATAGATATTTATCAGTTTCAGATGGATCAGTTTTTCTTGAAAACTGATCCGGAACCAAAAGATGGGGACAAGGACGGGGACAAAGAGAAAGAAAGAGACATGTCCTTTATTGCAGTTACAGGCAGGGTAATAAACTCAAAAACAAATGAACCGATTGGCAATACGAAAGTAAAAGTAGAAAGGCTTCCTGACGGAAAAGAAATCGGACAAGTGAATTCAAATCCTGAAACCGGTGAATATAATTTTAATTTGAAAATTGGAGCCAGATACGGTTTCCTTGCAGAGGCAGAAGGATTTTTATCTGTAAATCATAATCTGGATTTGGTGAACCTGAAAGACTCTTCCACAGTTCATCAGGATCTGGAATTGGTTCCTATAGAAACTGGTGTAGCTATCATCATGAACAACATCTTCTTTGATTTTGATAAATCTGAATTGAAAACGGCTTCATATTCTGAATTAAAGAGGATTTTAGGCCTTCTGAAAGAAAATAAAATTAACAAAATAGAAATATCCGGGCATACTGACTCCAAAGGTGATGATACTTACAACTTAGGGTTATCTCAAAGACGTGCAAAAGCTGTATATAACTATTTTAAAACCAATAATATAGCTGAATCAAGACTGGTCTCTGTCGGTTATGGAGAAGCCCAGCCTATAGATACTAATGACACAGAAGAAGGAAGAAAAAACAATAGGCGTGTAGAGTTTAAAATTTTGGATTCTTTTTAGTCTAATGGCTTTTAAAAAAAACCTGTTGGAAAATCAACAGGTTTTTTTTGCAATAACTTTCAACAGTTGTATAAAACCATTTTCATTTGTATAAACTAAATTTTTTAGGCATTGACATTAGTACAATTAGAATATATCGTAGCACTTGACACCTACAGGCATTTTGCTCTGGCAGCAGAAAACTGCTTTGTTACTCAACCAACCCTGAGCATGCAAATCCAAAAACTGGAAGACGCATTAGGTGTAACACTGTTTGATCGCGAGAAACATCCCGTGAAACCTACGCTAATAGGTACAAAAATTATAGAGCAGGCTCGAAACATCCTGAATGAGTCAAAAAAAATAAAAGAAATTATAGATGACGAAAAAAACGAAGTATCAGGTAATATAACAATAGGAGTTATCCCAACTTTAGCTCCTTATGTGATTCCGCTTTTCATCTCTTCTTTTGTAGAAAAAAATCCTAAAATAAATATTCAAATTACTGAACAGGTAAGCGACAGCTTAATAAATATGCTGAAAAATGATCAGATAGATATAGCTCTGATCGTCACGCCTGTAAATGATGAAAGCCTTGTAGCTCATCCTATATTTTACGAAGAGTTTTTCGTATATACTTCGCATCACCACAAAATGTATGCTCAGGGTGAAATTGATCCTGCAACACTAAAAACAGACGGTCTTTGGATTCTAAATGAAGGTCATTGCTTTAGAAATCAAACACTTGATATATGCAATGTGAAAGAACCCAACAGCTTCGAAAGCAGAGTCAAATATGAGAGTGGATCATTGGAAACATTAAAAAAATTAGTTGACAGACAAGGTGGATTTACCTTGTTACCTGAATTGGTTACTTTTGATTTAGACAAAAATGATAAAACCAAACTTAGAAAATTTCAAAAGCCTGTACCAACCAGAGAAGTAAGTTTATTGGTTAAAAAGAGCTTTCTAAAACAAAAAATTGTCAAAGCCCTTCATGCTGAAATTCTGAAAAATCTGCCTCCAACTTTTGTAAGCCAAAAAAAGTCTAAAGTAATTAATGTGAAATAAGAATATTATGCGGCAGTGTCTAATCGGGCAATATTTGAAATCACTATCTCCTTTCTGGAATACGAGATAAATCCATTTGACTTCAAATCATTCAATATTGATGTGACCGTTTGCCTACAGGTACTTATGATTTCCGCAATATCACTATGAGTAAGGTAATTTTGTATGACTATGCTATTTCCTTCTTGTTTGCCTTCTTCACTTGCCCAAAATTTGAAAAAATATACTAATCTGGTTTTTACATCCTTAAATGCCAAATGACTATATCTAACTTCAGACTTCTTTAGCTTTTCACTTATTGATTCGAATAGGTTTAGCGATAGACGGGGAATAGCTCCACACAACGTATTAAAATCCTGATAATTGATATAAAAGTAAACGGTCTCGTTTGATAACGACTGAGCATATTCATAATTATTGACAGCATCATTTTTCACAAAATTGCCAAAAACACTTCCCTCTTTTTCAACTGCTTTGATCAGCGAATTACTCATTCTATCGGTTTCCACTATTTTAACTTTTCCTTTTATAAGAAAATAAAGTTTAGGTTTTTCATTTTCAGAAAGTCGTATAATGTCAGATTTTCTTTTCCTCGAAAATTTGGCATGTTTTAAAACTTCATAGAGCTGTTCTTTGGCCAAGCCTGCAAACACTTTATGATCCTTCAAATAAAGATAGTTGATATCGTTACACATGATTCTTTCGTTTAAGTTTCAAAAAATGTCATATTACAAACAATTAATGAAAGTATTTACTCCAAATTAACCTTGAAGTTATCACGAAATGATCACGGTTTATTCAACTTTTTAAACCTGAACATTACGGTTCAAATTTTTAAGATTAGACGATAGCCTGAAAATTGAAATTAATCTTAGATACAAAAGGAAAAAGGACTGATTCTATTTGTTTTCTGTCAAAATGTCTTTTTTCAAACTTTCTATTAAATCCGAGAATTCTCCTAGAGTGGCCTTCTTAAATTCTTCGGCAAGTTTGAATATTTTATCTTTATCTACAGTGAATCGTTCCTTTTCTTCAGTAAGTTTTTGTTGCGCACGGCAAAACAACTGCCTGCAATTTTCGGATTTTTTATCCAACACATCTGTCAACTCTGAGTAATCAAAATTGAAAATGCCTTTTAACATAAACACCGCTCTTTCTGTGGGTGCTAGTTTTTTAAATAAAAGAGACAATGCATGAGTTATTTCATACTTTAAGTCGATATTGCTAAAATCAGGATGAATACCAAAACGAGAAATCGATGGGCTTAAGTTATCAAGAAACTCTTCCTTTTTTTGCTTAAAAGAATCCAGGTAATTTAAGCAAGAATTAGTGACAGACTTTATCAAATATGCTTTTACATTTTCTACTTTTTTGTTGTCTATTTTCAACCAATTCAAAAAAGTATCCTGAACTAAATCTTCAGCAATCTGACCACAGCCAACAAATTTGTAAGCAATGGAATAAAGTATTGGTCGATATATAGAAATTTCTGTTTGACTCATTTCACTATAAAATGCAAAGTTAGCATATTTAACTCGGTATTTATGCTTTTAATTGTTGAACACATACAATAACTTTTATTATAGCTATTACACAATAAAAGTGCCTAAATTCTATTTAGTTTATACAGGTGTGTATAATTTTATTTTTTTACCAAATTTATTGATCCAGAAAGTAGTGAATATTAAGGATAAGATTCTTTGATTTACTATTATTGCATGTCTCAATTTGATTTGTTAAAAATTGTAATTACTTTAGGAGATTAGAATAAAATTTGAATATGTTATGAAAAAATTCATTCGTCTATTAAATGGTGCGGCTTTGTATTCCCTTGTTGCAGCCGTCATCTCTGCTTGTTCCTTGTTGGGAGGAAGTAGCGGTCGTCCCACTAGCGTAAGCCCAGGTGAATATAGTACCGCAACCGGAATCGAATACAATGATGAGGATGGTGGCTTTCAGGTCAATGATTTCAGAGGTCAGCCAGAAGGACCAAACTTAAGATTTATTGAGGGAGGTAGAACAGTGTTAGGTTCTTTTGAAGAAGATGTACTCAATACCCGCGACAATGTTGAGCGTGCTGTTACTGTAGCTTCATTTTATATGGATGAAACAGAAGTAGCTAACATTCACTGGTTAGAATATCTTCATTACGTGAGATTGGATTCATCCAAAGAATTTTACGAATCTGCATTACCAGACACTACTGTATGGGCAAGAGATCTTGCATATAATGACCCTTATGTAGATCATTATTTAAGGTATCCTGGTTTCAGATTTTTCCCTGTTGTAGGTGTTACCTGGTTACAAGCACAAGATTATTGTAACTGGAGAACAATTACAGTAAACCTTAAATTGGCAGAGGATGCCGAATTAGAAGATTATTCTGCTGCAGAAGGTGGTGGAAACCAGAGAATCCCTCTTGAGACAGGAGTTGTACTACCTAACTATAGGCTACCAACAGAAGCTGAGTGGGAATATGCTGCTCAGGCACTTATCGGAACACAGTGGCTTGATGAAAATCAGACACATCGAAGACTATACCCTTGGGATGGTCATGCATTAAGAAACCCTTATGGTAAAAAAATTGGTACCTTCCTAGCTAACTTCAAAAGAGGTCGTGGTGATTATGCCGGTATCGCTGGAAAGTTGAATGATGGTGCTATGATCACAACTTATATTTATGATTATCCTCCAAATGATTTCGGTCTTTATAATATGGCTGGAAATGTAAACGAATGGGTACAAGATGTTTATCGTCCACTTTCTTTCCAAGATTTTGATGACCTAAACCCTGTTCGTAGAGACGGTTTCCTTGACGAAGAAGATGGTTACGATGCTGGAAATTTCAACTCTCTTATTACAGACAGGGTTCGTGTATATAAGGGAGGGTCTTGGGCAGATGTAGCATATTGGATGTCTCCGGGTACACGTAGATATTTGGAAGAAGATTCTTCTACTTCTACTATTGGATTTAGGTGTGCAATGATCAGAGCTGGTACGAATTACTAAGCCACCAATCTAGAAAATAAAATATTTTGAAGTCTCGGCAATAGTCGAGACTTTTTTATTGCTGTCCTGTCGCTATGCAAGCAATGGAAATCTTTCCAACACCAGATTCTGTAAGAATTTTGGCAGCTGATTCAATAGTAGCACCAGTAGTAATCACATCGTCAATCAACAGTATGTGTTGGTTTTTTATATCCTTATTATTACTTTTTTGAAAAATGTTATCCACATTAACCCACCTATCCGTTTTTCCCTTTTTAGTTTGAGTTGAAGTGTAAACTTTTCTTTCCAAAATATTGCCTTCCCAATTAATGCCCAAAGACTTACTCAATCCTTCTGCAATCAAGGCACTTTGGTTATAACCCCTTTTTCTAAGCTTTGATTTATGCAATGGAATAGGAATAATTAGATCTATATCCAGCATCTCCGCCTTTTCCAGAATGTAATACCCCAGCCATTGTCCCATCATTATACCCAAACCCTTTTGATCCCTATATTTCAATTCATGTAAAATTTTCTGTGCGGCACCATGCCTCACATATTTCAGATATGCAAAAACATAGTCAAGGTTTTCAATAGTAAGAAGATGCCTTCTCAAAGGGTTATCACCAACAACTGAAAAATTGGTTAAAGGAAAGTCTAACCGGCAGTGCATACAAATATATTCTTCTTTAGAAAGTAATGTCCTGTTGCAGCATATACAGGCTCTCGGGTAAAACAACGAAAGAAAATCTGTCAATATTCTTTTCATTCCATTAGGGTAGAATATCTTTGAATTTTAGTAGTTTATAATTTATATAATACTACCTAATATCCAGTTATCCATAGTCCATAAATGATCAAAAAAGATTTAGAATTAGAGAAGAAATGGCAAAAGGTTTTGATAGACCTAAAAGAAATTATAGGTAAAAAACCAGCGGATTTAAATGGTGTTCTTTTTCTTATTGGTATTCAGGAGTTAGGAAAAGGATATGCCAGTTTTTCCAAAGAAGAAAAACAAGATCTTCTTCACATTGGGATTTGTAAGGTATTGAGTTTATCCGGGTTTTATGAATTGGAAGGGCTTGATAAAGACGGCTGGCCTCATTGGAAACCAACAAAAAATCTACCCCATTTTGATATTCTAGAACAAGAAAAACTCTTAAAATATCACGTGATTGAATATTTTGAAAAGGAATATGAAATATGAAATTACCAAAGTATCATTCCATTTCAAAATATTTACTGTTAGGTGTATTGGTATGGTTAGTTTCATGTGAAACTTCTACAAAACCCATAATCAAGAATAAGAAACACGTCGAAACCAACCTAAAAATAGGGTTATCCGAAAATATAAAAAGCCTGATCCCAATAAAAATGAGCAATAATTCAGAGCTATTTATAGATAATCAACTATTTGAAGGATTATTTCAAAAAAATTCTAATAACGAAGTTGTTCCTCAATTGATAAAAGAATACTCACTTGATACATTGAATAAAACATATTACTTCACCTTAAATAAAAACAAAAAATGGAGTGATGGAAGCAGGGTTACAACCAATGACATTTATAATTGTTTCAAATCAATAATTGAAGAAGCGAACTCCGATAAATTAATACAATTTTTCTCGAAAAACCTGAATGCAAGTTCAAAGTTTAGAAGAGAACTAAATGGCTTTAAAATCATAGACGATATTACGTTTTCTATACAGGTCAACGAGCAAGAAAATTTCTTGCAAACCCTTACAGATTATAGGTTTTGGATATACAAAAAAACATCCAATCAAGAGATTATAGGTAGTGGCCCCTTTAAAATCAAAAATACCAATGATGACATTTCTTTCAATCTGGACAGAAATCCTTATCACTCTTTAGAAAAGAAAAATAACACATTCAGTGGAATAGACATTCGCTTTATTAAAAATGACAATGCATTAATTGATGAATTTTTAAATGGATCCATTGATGCTATTGAATACAACCCCGCTAAACAGGAAATCAAAGAATTAGAAGCTATCAAAAACAATAAATATGGTTACAAAAACTATGCAGAACAAAATAAAATATTTATACAATATTTGATTTTCCGAAATTTCAATAGCCTGCAGCAAATCCGGTCAATACTAAAAAAATTCCCTGCAAGCATTTTGTTAAAAGAAAAAAACTGGATGAACTTTAGCAATGTTGACTCAACAAGAACGTCAAAATTCGTTTCAAGTAAAGAAAACAGTCTAAAACCCACCCAAATATCTGTGGTTTATAGCAGCCCTACGGACAGTATTCAGCTCACTAAATTAATTAAGCCTGAATTCTCGCCAGAAATCAAGCTTATTTTGACCAAAAAAGAAGGTGTTAATCTTAATATGAAATATATCGTTATAAAGAATGGTATTTTTGAAGCACCTGAACCAACTATAAATGAAGATTACCTCCAGGTTTTAGAACCAAGTATCTATAACGACCAACAGAATATTGTTATAGCAGAGGTGAGCAGTAACCGCAATTTGGTTATTTTCGACGAACGGATCAAAGGGTTTAAAAAATACGGTGACTGGACAAAAGATATTAAAAACTTAACTTATAGTGAACCAACAACATTTTAATAAACATTAATCACTTGGCAAAAGAAGAATTCATACTGAAAACAAAAATTAGGGAGTATAAAAAGAAATATTACCTAAATCAGCTTTTAAGAGGAGCCATTTTGTTTATTGGTATGCTTTTATCAATATTTTTAATCTCCACCTCCGTTGATTTTGGGCTTCAGCCCGGAACAACTGGAAGAACATTTATCTTTTTTACAATTGTACTAGTATTACTAACTAGTGCTTACTGGTTCATTATCCGACCAATTTCCAAAATTTATATCAGTAAAAATCAAATAAGCGATGAAGAAGCCGCTACACAATTAGGTGTAATTTTTCCAGATTTGAAAGATAAGTTACTGAATACCATTCAGTTATCAAATATGAAAAATAGAGATAACAGTCTAATTAATGCAAGTATTGATAAAAGAATAGACGAAATCTCTGTTTTTCGCTTTACCACAGGAATAAAATTTAGTGCCAATAAAAAATACCTAAAATATATAGCCTATCCAGCGTCCATATTATTTATTCTCTTTCTTTTTATTCCTCAATTTTTAACAGAAAGTACTGTTAGAATAATAAAATACAATGAAGATTTTGCTCCAGCTTTATTTTTTAGCCTCAAGGGATTAGAAAACAACAAGATTGCTTTCAAAAATGAAGATTATACCGTCCGGTTCGAAGTAGAAGGAAATATTATTCCAGATAAAATTTATATTCAAGCTAACAAGAGAAGAATAAAACTGGAAAATGCAAACGATATATTGCAATACACCTTCAAAAAAGTACAAGATGATTTCATCTATAGCATAGAAGCAGCAGATTACAAATCAGCAGAATTTTTAGTTAAGGTCTATTCCCGTCCGGACATTAAAAATTTTAATATTAATCTGGACTACCCTGATTATACCAAAAGAAACAATGAAACAATTACAAACTCAGGAAACATAACCATTCCGGAAGGAACTAATGTAAGCTGGTTGATCAATACAATTTCCTCAGATTCCGTGTTCTTTTGGTTTTCCAAAAACAATAAAGAGACTAGTGCTCATCTATCTGAAAATCAATTATTTAGTTATGAAAATATGTTCTTTGACAACCAAGAGTATAGTATCAAACTAAAAAATCCAGTGAGCAACAACAAAAATCAAATTCAATATAAAATAGAAGTCAAAAAAGATAAATTTCCCTCACTATCGGTAAAAAGCCACAGAGATACAACGCTTTTTAGTTATCTAATCATGGGGGGAACAGTCACAGATGATTATGGCGTGTCAAAATTAGAATTGGTTTACAACACAAAAACCGATGGACATATATCTGGAGAGCAAATACTAAAAATACCTATCAGTAAAAATGAGAAATCACAAAACTATTTTTACCAATGGATGCTGGACAGCCTAAAGCTAAACGAAGGTGATGAACTCGAATATTATGTACGCGTGTGGGATAATGACGGCATAAATGGCTCAAAATTTACAAAATCCGGTAAGTACAATTTCAACCTTCCAAGCAAAAAAGAAATAAAAGAAGATCTTAAAAAAGAGGCCGAAGGAACAAAAGACAAATTGAATAAAACACTAGATAATGCCGAAGAACTCAAGGAACAAATAAAAGATATACAAGATAAACTTAAAGGCAAAAAAACGCTTGACTGGCAAGACAAAAAGCAAATTGAAGAAATGCTTAAGCAAAAAGAAAAGCTTCAAAATGACATAAAAGAGTTAAAAGAAAAAAACAAAGCCCTTAACCAGAAGAAAGAACGTTTTTCCAAACCAAATGAGAAACTGAAAGAAAAAGTCAAACAACTTCAAAAGCTAATGGATGACCTCTTAGATGAAGAAACCAAAAAGCTTTATGAAGAATTAAAAAAACTACTAAATGAACAGAAAGGCGTTGATGAGGTACAACAAAAAATCGATGAAATTCAAAATAAGGAAGACAACATAGAAAAAGAAATAGAACGCACCTTAGAGTTATTTAAAAGAATGCAGCTTGACTACAAAATGGAAGACATAGTCAATCAACTAGATAACTTAGAAAAAGAGCAATCCAAATTGTCTGAAAAAACCACAGAAAAAGAAAATAATCTGGAGCAGCTCCAAGAGAAACAAGATTCATTGAATGAAGAATTTGAAGATATAAAAGAAGATATTGATAAACTTGAAGAGTTAAATAATGAGCTCAAAAACCCAGAACAATTAGACGACACGTCAGAAGACGAAGAAGAAATCAGCGAAGAGCAGCAAAAAAGTTCAGATCAACTCAATGAAAAACAACGAAAAAAAGCATCTGAATCTCAAAAAAAAGCAACTCAGAAAATACAAGGGCTAAAAAAGAAAATGCAACAAATGCAAAGCAGCATGGAAATGGAAATGCTGGAAGAAAATATTGAAAACTTAAAAGACATAGTAGATAACCTTGTAAAAGTATCATTCGATCAGGAAAGCATTATGAATGATTTTAAAGGGGTAAACCAAAGCGATCCCAGATATGTATCTCTTTCGCAGAGACAATTAAAATTACGTGATGATTCCAAAATAATCGAAGACAGTTTGTTGTCTCTGGCAGGCAGGGTTTTTCAAATAGCGTCCTTTGTTACCCGAGAGCTTGATGCAATGAACTATAATATTGAATCCAGCTTACAGGCACTCAAGGACAGAAAAGTGCCAGAGGCAGTAAGCAATCAACAGTTTTCAATGACATCAATTAACAACCTGGCATTACTCCTCGATGATGTATTACAACAAATGCAACAACAAATGTCTGATGCTTCGGGAAATCCTAAAAAAGGCAAAAAAAGACAGAAACAAAAAATTCCTGGTCTTTCGGATCTTCAAAAACAACTGAATCAAAAAATAGAAGACCTTAAAAAAGGAGAAAAGTCCGGCCGGCAACTATCAGAAGAACTTGCAAAGCTAGCTGCAGAACAAGAGATGATCAGACAACAGCTTCAAGAAATGGAAGAAAAACTAAACGATGGGGATGGCGAAGGAGGAAATAATATTAAGGATGCGATAAAAAAAATGGAGGAAACAGAAATGGATTTGGTCAACAAAAACATTACCCAACAAACAATACAGCGGCAAAAAGACATACTCACCAGATTGTTGAAATCTGAAGATGCCTTAAGAGAAAGAGAACTTGATAAAGAAAGAGAATCTGAAAAAAGTGAAGAAATTAATAGACAACTGCCTCCTGAATTTGAAGAATACCTTAAAGCCAAAGAAAAAGAAGTAGAGCTATTAAGAACAATTCCTTTAAAATTAAACCCTTATTACAAAGAAGAAGTGAACAAATACTTTAAAAGGTTAAGTGAACAATAATATATTTGCAATTACAAAAAGAAATTTAGAGCATCGTTATGGACGTCATTAAAATCCAAATCCCATCACTAACAGAAAACATCCGAATTGTCGAAAGTTTTATTGACAATGCGAAAGAGAAATTCCACTTTAACGATGACATATACGGCAACATAATGATAGCTGTAACCGAATCTGTTAATAATGCTATTGTTCATGGAAACTTATCAGATAAAAACAAAAATGTATCTCTATCGCTAGAGTTGGATGATAATTCACTAAAATTTACGATAGAAGATCAGGGTGTAGGATTTAACTACAACGACTTAACCGACCCTACAGCTCCTGAAAATCTGGAGAAAATAGGGGGGCGGGGCATATTTTTGATGAAACACCTCTGTGATGAGGTTACTTTTCACGATGAAGGCAAAAAAGTTCAACTGTCCTTTTATTTGGGTTAATGTCCAAAATACAATTTTTTAACGAAGACATTTCCTTTGTTCTGCCTAATACTAAGTCTATTTCTGCTTGGCTTCAAAATACAATAAAGGAAGAAGGTCACCACCTTACCTCACTAAACTATATTTTTTGTTCGGATGAGTACCTTCATAAAATAAACATTGAATACCTGGATCATGATTATTATACTGACATCATCACTTTCGACAACTCTGAATATGAAACGTCCATAGAAGGCGACCTTTTCATTAGTATAGATCGGGTTACAGAAAATGCGGAAAACCAATTCATTTCGTTTTCAGAAGAACTTCACAGAGTAATGGTTCATGGTGTTTTACACCTACTTGGATATAAGGATAAAACAGAAGCTCAAAAAATGAAGATACGTGAAAAAGAAAATGCTTATTTATCTTTGCTCAAAAATTAACGTTCCACGTGAAACATTGCTATCGTTAGAGATATGTTCCACGTGAAACATTAAATAAACAATGCCTATAATATGTTTCCAATATATGATGTAATAGTTGTTGGTGCTGGTCATGCCGGATGTGAAGCTGCTGCTGCTGCTGCCAATATGGGATCAAAAGTACTTCTGGTAACGATGAACATGAATACCATTGCACAAATGTCATGCAATCCGGCAATGGGTGGCGTAGCAAAAGGACAAATTGTAAGGGAAATAGATGCTCTTGGAGGATATTCCGGAATTGTATCAGACAAGTCAATGATTCAATTTAGGATGCTAAATAAATCCAAAGGCCCTGCCATGTGGAGCCCTCGTACACAAAATGACCGAATGAGATTCGCTGAAGAATGGCGACTCATGTTAGAACAAACTCCTAATGTTGACTTCTGGCAAGAAATGGTGACCGGATTAACTGTCAAAGACAATAGAATAACTGGTGTAAGAACTGGTATGGGCATAGAAATACCCGGGAAGTCAGTAGTATTAACCAATGGTACCTTCCTAAACGGTCTAATTCATATTGGAGAAAAACGCTTCGGAGGAGGAAGAACAGGAGAAAAAGCTGCTACAGGAATAACAGAACAACTCATCGAACTAGGGTTTGAAGCTGGCAGAATGAAAACAGGGACACCTCCCAGGGTAGATGGTCGATCTTTAGACTATACAAAAATGGAAGAGCAACAAGGTGATGATGTCCCCGAAAAATTTTCCTTCTCCAATACTCACCCATTGACACATCAAAAAAGTTGTTTTATCACCTATACCAATGATACGGTTCATGACATTCTAAAAACAGGTTTTGAACAATCTCCTATGTTTACAGGCAGAATAAAAGGACTTGGCCCGAGGTATTGTCCATCCATTGAGGATAAAATAAACAGATTTTCAGAAAGAAATAGACATCAAATATTCGTAGAACCGGAAGGATGGAATACTATTGAGATATACGTAAATGGGTTTTCTACTTCTCTACCAGAAGACGTACAATATAAAGCTATCAGAAATATTGCCGGATTTGAAAATGTAAAAATGTTCAGGCCAGGATATGCCATAGAATATGACTATTTTCCTCCAACACAACTCAAACAAACGCTTGAAACCAAACTGATATCCAATCTATATTTTGCCGGACAAATTAATGGAACAACAGGATACGAAGAGGCCGCTTGTCAAGGCCTAATGGCTGGAATTAATGCACATAATAAGGTTAAAGAAAAAGATGAGTTCGTTTTAAACAGATCAGATGCATATATTGGCGTACTTATAGATGATCTCATAAACAAAGGAACTGAAGAGCCTTACAGAATGTTTACTTCAAGAGCAGAGTATAGAATTTTACTCCGACAAGACAATGCAGATATCAGACTCACAGAAATCGGGTATAATCTGGGACTTGCATCAACAGATAGAATGGAAAAAGTAAACAAAAAAAAGGAAGATACTCAAAAAATAATTTCTGAACTCAAAAATCTAAAAGTAGTACCAGATAAAATAAACCCACAACTACTAGAAAACAATACTGCAGAAATTAAAGAAAAAACAACACTTCATCAGTTACTAAAAAGACCAGAAATGGAAATTGAATCACTTATGCAAATAAGCCCTATATTCAAAGAATTCTGTTCAAATTACTCTGTTGAAGTTTTACAACAAGCTTCTATTTTAATAAAATATAAAACATACATAGAAAAAGAAAAGGCATTAGCAGATAAATTAAGCGACCTTGATAACAAAAAAATACCAAGTGTTTTTAATTATCATGAAATACCAGCTCTATCATCTGAAGCCAAAGAGAAATTAACAAACATTAAACCTGAAAATCTTGGTCAAGCTTCAAGAATAAGCGGTGTTAACCCTGCCGATATTTCAGTTTTAATGGTTTATATGGGAAGATAAGAATGTACGAAAAGGTAGAAAAATGTCCTGTTTGCAAAAGCACAACATTTGTTAATCACATAATATGCAAAGATCACTCTGTTAGTCATGAAAGCTTTGCATTAACAAAATGTACAAATTGTGGCTTTATTTTTACAAATCCAAGACCCAATAAAAATGTAATACAAAACTATTACGAGTCGCAGGATTATATTTCTCATACTGATAAAGCTAACAATCTTACCAACATACTGTATAAACTAGTGCGCAATTTTACACTTGCTGGTAAACTTCGAATACTCAATAAATTAAGTAAAAAGAAAACCTTACTCGATTATGGGTGTGGTACAGGTGACTTCCTGAAATACTGCCAATCAAATAACTGGAATGTAACAGGTATAGAAATCAACAAGAATGCCAATCAAATTGCAAAAGAAAAAATTGGAGATACCATCTTTAATGATATCAATGATATTGATAAAACTAATAAATTCGACATCATCACACTCTGGCACGTTCTAGAACACATACATGACCTTAAAAAAGTATTCAAAAAACTTAAAAACAAACTCACCAAATCAGGTCATCTTATAGTAGCCTTACCAAACCATGAATGCCTGGATCAAAAAATATACAAAGAGTATTGGGCAGCTTATGATGTTCCAAGACACCTATACCATTTTAATCGATTGACATTCAACAAATTAGCATCAAAAATGGATATGAAGGTGGTAAAAATAATTCCTATGAAATTTGATTCCTATTACGTCAGTTTATTAAGTGAAAAATATAAATCAGGTAGTACATCATATATAAAATCATTTATAAATGGTTGGAAATCAAACAGATGGGCATCAAAAAATGGAAATAATTATTCAAGTCTTATTTACATTCTGAAACAGAAATGAAGCACATATTCCCATTTATAATACTTGCAATAATCTTTTACGTTTCTTCATGTGCCAATCAAGGTTCACCAACTGGAGGCCCAAGGGATACTATTCCTCCTACATTACTTGAGTCAAATCCACCACACAAATCTAAAAACTACAAAAAACAGGTTTTTGAATTCACATTTGACGAACGCATCAATGCTGATCAGTTGAGAACTAAAATGAATATTACACCTCACACCGAAAACAAATTCAAAGTACTCGTAAAAAAGGACATACTCAATATTACCTTTGATGGAGCTTTTGATGACAGCACCACATATACTTTCAACTTTGCTGATGGTGTTGGCGATCTTACGGAAAAAAACCCGGTTATCAACTTCACTTATGCATTTAGTACCGGATCTATTATTGATTCGATTTACGTAAATGGAAAAATAAAAAACCTATACAACAATGAGCCGCTTAAAGAGATACTGGTAGGATTGTATTCAATTGATGATTCACTAAATCTATTTACGGGGAAACCCAGATACTTCACACATACAGATGAAGAAGGAAACTACAAAATTGAAAATATCAAGGCAGGTAACTATCGAATATATGCATACGAGGATCAGGACAAAAACCTTAAAAACAATCCACAAAAAGAAAAACATGGATTTATAGCCGACACACTCAATCTATTCACTTCTAAAGATTCTGTCAACATTTTATTGCAACTGATAGATGCCAGTGAGCTAAAATTTGTAAGGGCTAAAAACACAGGCATTTACTTTGATGTACTCTACAACAAATTCATAAAAAATTATTCTATATCAAAAATAGATTCTACCAAAAAGAACGAGATTCCCGCTAACAGCTTTTTCAAAGACAATACAATAATTCGTTTTTATCCTGATGGATCAATACCTGTAGAAAAAGACAGTCTTCAGATTAAAATTCAAAGCAGTGATAGTCTTGGGAATTCTATTATTGATACAGTATATGTTCAGTTTAAAGAAACAAAAAGAAAAGCCGAGGGTTTTCAATACACTGTATCACCAGACAGTAAATACAAAATTCAGAACAATATTAAATTCAAACTAGACTTTTCTAAACCAATTAAAACCATCAATATAGACAGTCTTACCTTGTCATATGACACATTAAAAACTATCAACATCCCCGACTCTATTATCAACTGGAATCAGAATAAAACGGTATTAATATTCCAGTTGAACCTAGACAAACATTATATCCCCAATCAAATAAAAGAATTTGAAAATGAACAAATAAGATTGGATTCCATTACTCAAAACAATTCCGTAGTACCTGATACTTTACGAAAAAAGAAACAAATACCTCAGGCCTTACCAGTTAAAAACAAAATAACATTTATTGCGAAAAAAGGCGCTTTCATTTCCATAGAAAATGATACTACAGAATCAGTAGAAAGATCTTATGAATTTTTAGTTGAAGAAAAAACGGGAAAAATCATTGGTCAAATAGAAACAGAACAAAAAAGTTATTTCCTCCAATTGGTAGATTCTAAATACAATGTTATAGCTCAATTAAAAAGTCCTCAGAATTTTACATTCAACAATGTAGAACCCGGTAAATATTCCTTTCGAGTACTTATAGATGAAAATAATGATGGAATCTGGTCTTCAGGAAACATACTTAAAAACATCCAACAAGAGCCAATTCTATTCCCTTTACCCTTTTCAGACCTTAAAGCAGGTTGGGAACAAGACCTCACAGGTGAAAACAAAATCAAATTTTAACCATGTGGACAACAGAAGATAATTCACCTCAAATGCTGTGTATAACCCATGCAAAAACTAGAATTTATAATGAGCTATCCACACATACCCACATTATGATTCAACCTTTGATCCGTGCTTCTAACAAACTCTGGTTAACTCTAATTTATCAACAAGTACCCCATGCAAAACTTATCAACCAACACAATATCGTCCAAAAATTAGAATATGTTCATAACCTTTTAAACTAATAAAAATCAATTACTTAACACCAATAAAATATGTTCATAACTTTATTTTCTTACACCAGTTAATCACATTATGAAAAACATGTTTTGCTTATCAACATATCAACAGCCCTAATAAGTAATAATAGTTTTAATTAAATATATATATAATATTATATTGAGTGAAAATGTGGAAAACGGAAAAGTCATTAAAGCCTGGAAATTATTGCCCATGAAAAAAATATTTCTATTCATATTAATAATATCAGCTGCCTCAAAAGTAGTTTGTCAAAAATCAGACGATATTCAGCTTGCTAATGAATATTACATAAATGGTGAACTGGAAAAGGCGGGTGATCTATATAAGTCGTTATCTACCGATCCAAAAAATATTTCCATCATCCATAACAACTATTTCAATTTGTTAATGGATCTTAAAGAATACAAAACGGCTGATAAGTATCTTAATAGAATTTCTAAAATTTTTCCTCAAAATGTTTATTACCAAATAGACCAAGGCATTTTGTTCAAACAAATGGGAGAAACCAGTCAGGCTGACAAATTGTTTAATAATATTATTGAAAAGAACAAAACCAACGAATATTTGATCAGACTGGCCTCTCAGTATTTTATTAACAATAGATTCTACGAATTTGCACTTAAGGCTTTACTTGTAAGTAGAACACAATCCAAAACGGCAGACAAACATGCCTTGGAGCTTGCAAATGTCTATCGCTTTATGGGTGAGAAAAGCAACATGATTGAGGAGTATTTAATATTTGCCCGTCAGAGACCAAGTAATCTTGCATACATCAAGAATATTTTTCAAAATTTACTCAAAGAAGAAAAAGATATTCTGGATCTACAAAATATTCTAATTGAGAAAATACAAAAAAGCCCCAATGAAGTGATGTATGCTGAACTACTCATTTGGGTAAATCTTCAGCAAAAAAACTTTTATGGGGCTTTCATACAAGCCCGATCGTTAGACAAAAGGCTTAATCAAGAGGGACAAAAAGTACTTGAAATTGGCAAGATTGCTTTGCAAAATAAAAGTTATGATGATGCTATTAAAATGTTTCAATATGTGGTAGATAATAGTAAACAGGAAAACTACTATTTGCAGGCCAGAAGGTACATTGTGACTGCTCGAGAAGAAAAAGTAAAGAATATATATCCTATTGATGAAATGGCTCTGCGGCAGTTGACAAATGATTACCAACAATTAGTTAATGAACTGGGATATAATACGAATACCTTGGAAGCTTATCGAAGCAAAGCTTTACTCCACGCATTTTATTTAGATGAAAAAGACACTGCTGTTGCTATTTTAAATGAAATAATATCCATCCCCAGAGTACACAATCAATTAAAATCAAAATGTAAACTCGATTTGGGAGATATTTATTTGCTTACAGGTGAATCTTGGGAGGCAACATTACTTTATTCGCAGGTAGAAAAAACAAATAAAGATAGCCCACTTGGCTATACTGCCAAACTCAAAAATGCTAAGCTGAACTATTTCAAAGGAGAATTTGAATTGGCTAAAAGTCACCTTGATATTTTGAAACTGGCTACAACCAGAGAGATTGCTAATGATGCATTATCACTGAGTCTTTTAATTCAAAACAATACAGTATTTGATACTTCTGATTTTGTAATGAAAGAATATGCCTCTATTGAGTTGATGCTTTTTCAAAATAAAAAGCAGGAGGCACTTACAGCTTTAGCTTCGATGTTGGAAAAATATCCTGACCATAGCTTAGTAGATGAAATATATTGGAAAATGGCCAGTATCAATATGGAGCTTGGAAAATTTGATGATGCATTAAATTATCTTGATCAAATCCTGACACGTTTTGATCGGGATATTTTGGGAGATGACGCCATGTTTCTAAAAGGAAAAATCACAGAGGAAAATTTAAAAGAAAACTCTATTGCCCAGGAAATTTATAAAGAGTTTCTATTGAAGTACCCGGGAAGTGTTTTTACGGCAGAAGCCCGTAAGCGATTCAGAATGCTTAGGGGAGATCAGGTTTTTTAAAAACGGAATTTTTTTTCTACTAAAATGACTTAGCAATAGTTCAGTTCTTCAACTGGGATATATTTCTATTTATACTAACATATTACCCAGTTTTCCTAATTTTGCATTTTACAAAACTTTTATGATGTGATTTGGTGCTTAATACAATTCACATTAGATTTATTGCTATGCTAATAAAGCCTGGGAAGCTTCTTGCCACTATCAACAGTCCGGAAGATTTAAAAAAACTGGATCTGAACCAGTTGGTTCAGATTTCTCAGGAACTCAGGCAATATATTATTGACACGGTCTCTATTTATGGAGGGCATTTTGGAGCCAGCCTTGGTGTCACCGAAATGACAGTTGCCCTTCATTATGTTTTCAATACGCCACATGACCAATTGGTTTGGGATGTAGGACATCAAGCTTACGGACACAAAATACTGACTGGCCGCAGGGACAGTTTTCATACCAACCGGGTTTATAAAGGTCTTTCAGGTTTTCCCAGGAGAAATGAAAGTGAATATGATTCATTTGGGGTAGGGCATTCCTCCACATCCATTTCTGCGGCTCTTGGTATGGCGGAAGCGTCAAAATACAAAGGGGAGAAAGAAAAGCACCACATTGCTGTGATTGGAGATGGAGCAATGACAGCAGGGCTTGCTTTTGAAGCCATGAATCATGCAGGAGTATCCAATTCCAATTTGCTGATTGTGTTGAATGACAACTGTATGGCCATCGACCCGAATGTTGGAGCACTGAAAGATTATTTGACCGACATTACTACTTCCAGAACTTACAATAAATTCAGAGATGAAGTCTGGAATGTTTTGGGTAAAATCAGCAAATTCGGTCCCAATGCAAGAGAAATAGTTGCCGGATTTGAAAACAGTATAAAATCATTTTTGCTTAAAGAAAGTAATTTCTTTGAATCCCTCAATTTGAGATACTTTGGTCCAGTAGATGGACATGATGTTAATCACATGGTGAGTGTGATGAATGACTTGAAAAATATTCCGGGACCAAAAATTTTACACTGTGTCACTGTGAAGGGTAAAGGATATGCAGAAGCTGAAAAAGATCAAACCAAATGGCATGCACCCGGTACTTTCGATAAAGTAACTGGAAAAGTTCATAAAAAAATATACGAGACGCCCCAACCCCCAAAATATCAGGATGTCTTTGGACATACCATAGTTGAACTGGCAGAGAAAAATGAAAAGATAATGGGAATTACGCCGGCCATGCCATCCGGTTCTTCATTAAATATCATGATGAAAGCTATGCCTGACAGGGCTTATGATGTCGGTATTGCAGAACAACATGCTGTTACATTTTCTGCGGGATTGGCTACTCAGGGTCTTGTACCTTTTTGTAATATTTACAGTACCTTTATGCAGCGTGCTTATGATCAGGTAATCCACGATGTATGTATTCAAAATTTACATGTGGTTTTCTGTTTGGATAGAGCAGGATTTGCCGGAGCTGACGGCTCTACACACCATGGCAATTATGACATAGCTTACATGAGATGTCTTCCTAACATGGTAGTTTCTGCTCCTATGAACGAAAGTGAATTGCGGAATCTGATGTACACGGCACAACTTCCGAGAGAAGGAGCCTTCACCATCAGGTATCCGAGGGGTCAGGGAGTGATGCCAAACTGGAGGACTCCACTGGAAGAAATAAAAGTTGGGACAGGAAGAATGATTAAAGATGGTGAAGATTTAGCTATTCTCACGTTAGGTCATATTGGAAATTATGCTGTAGAAGCCTGTGAAATGCTGACCGATGATGCTATTGAAGCTGCTCATTTTGATATGAGGTTTGCCAAACCTCTTGATGAAAAACTACTACATACTATTTTCAAAAAGTTCAAATATATCATCACTGTAGAAGATGGATGTTTGCAGGGAGGTTTCGGCAGTGCGATTTTAGAATTTATGGCGGATAACAATTATCAGTCTAAAATTATAAGGTTGGGTATTCCTGATGCCATATTCGAACATGGATCACAACTTCAACTTCATGAGGAAAGTGGGTTTGATCCAAGAAGTATTTTTGAAGCCGCCAAAAAAATGGTTGAGTCTATCCCGGTATAATTTACAAATGCATTACAACGTTTCTGGTTCGGGAATACCCATCGTACTTATTCACGGCTTTTGTGAAACTTCTTCTATTTGGAATGACTTGGCTAAAGAGTTGTCTGAAAAATATCAGGTAATCTCTATTGACCTTCCCGGGTTTGGTAAAAGTCCTTTATACAATCCTGATTTATCTTTAGGTAATGTTGCGACATTGCTTCATGATTTTTTGAAAAAACTTCAAATCACAAATTGCTTTATGATAGGCCATTCTTTGGGTGGTTACATTACACTGGCTTTTGCTGAGAAATATTCTGAAATGCTTTTAGGTTTTGGACTTTTTCATTCTACTACTTTTGCTGATAGCGAAGAAAAAAAAGAAACAAGAGAAAAAGGGATAGAGCATGTAGAGATTCATGGTATGGAGACCTTTTCAAAAGGTTTTGTTCCAAACCTATTTTATAAGGCTAATCATTCTAAATTTTCAGATGAAATGAAAACGCTGAAAAAAATAGCTTCAGAAACCCCAATAGAAACTTTTGTGGCATACAGTCGGGCAATGAAAAACAGAAATGACACCACGAAACTGTTATCTGGCTTCAAAAAACCCATATTTATAGTTGCCGGAGAAAATGACAATGCCGTTCCATTGTTTCAGTCTCAACAAATGATTGCAAAAACCGGAGAAGAAAATTCCCTGATACTTTCAGAAACAGGGCACATGGGTTTTATCGAAAAAAAGGAAGAAAGCTTTGCTTTTATACAATCATTTTTGACAAAAAACGAAATCTAAAAAGAGCTTGTTATCGTAAAGTGTTGGTGGTTTCTTATTTCTAATGTATCTTAAGGAAGTTACCTATCAAATTTGCTTATGATTTGTAGTCTTTTCGTTCTCCACCGTTTGAAAAAATTTGCATTCATTTGCTTATGCTTTCTGGCACTGCAAAGCTGCAAAAGGTCTGGCCAGGGAAATGTTTCAAATACAAAAAGCAAAGACATTACCGAAACCATTGTTGATCTCGATTTGGATAAAATCATAAAACGAGGTTACATCACTGCCATTATGGACAATAGTTCTACCGGACTCTTTCTTTATAAGGGACGCCCAATGGGATATGAATATGAGCTTCTTTCAATTTTTGCAGATTCTGTTGGTGTTGAGTTACGGTTTGATATTACACCAGATTTGGGACAAGCTTTTGACAAACTAAACAGAGGCGAAGGAGATATTTTGGCATATAACCTTACGGTCACTAAAGAGCGGCGTGAACGGATAGAATTTACTGATTACCACAATATTGTGAGGCAGGTTTTAGTACAGAGAAAACCTGACAATTGGAGAAAGATGAAGCTCCATGAAATAGAACGTTTAATGCTTCGCACGCCTATTGAGTTGATCGGCAAAGAAGTATATGTGAGAAAAAACTCTGCTTACGTGTCCAGATTGAAAAACCTGGCAGATGAAATAGGTGGAGATATTTTGATAGTTGAAGAATATTCTGATGTAGAGACGGAGGGTATCATTCGCAAAGTAGCTAATGGCGAAATAGATTACACCGTAGCAGATGAGGATATTGCACTCGTAAATGCACGATACTACCCGAACATTGATATAAAAACACCAATTAGTTTACCCCAACAAATAGCCTGGGGTGTAAGAAAAAACGCTGATTCACTCGTTTCTGTTTTGAACAAGTGGATTTTTCAAATGAAAAAAAGGCCGGAGTATTATGCCATTTACGACAAATACTTTAGAAGTACCTTAAAAAGTAAAGCACGGCTTCAAAGCGACTATTTTTCAACGAATGGTGATCGTATTTCTCCTTATGATAGCCTGATAAAACAGGCTGCATCTGAAATAGGATGGGATTGGAAGCTATTAGCTGCCCAGATCTCTCAAGAATCAAAATTTGATCCCGATGCGGAATCCTGGGCAGGAGCCATAGGGCTGATGCAGCTTTTACCATTAAATGCCATCGAATATGGTGTGAAGAATCTGAGAAACCCTCAACAAAATATACAGGCAGGAACCGAACACATAAAATGGTTGCAAGGTATCTGGAAAAAGGAGATTACTGATAGCCTGGAAAGGCAAAAATTTGTACTTGCTTCTTACAATGTTGGTCAAGGGCATATTCAGGATGCCGTAAGGCTTGCCAAAAAATACGGAAAAAACACAACGCTTTGGGAAGACAATGTTGCTGATTATTTATTGCTTAAATCCGAGGCTAAATATTATAAAGATGATGTTGTGAAATTTGGATACTGCCACTGCAAGGAGCCGGTAATGTATGTTGAAGAAATTTTGAAGTTATATCAGCATTATCTGCAATTGTCTCCCTCATAAAAAGAATAGCTGTGGTGCTTGACGTGTATTTTGTTTCGGTTTCAAATTAGGAAAATATTCAATTTTTCTCGTTATCTTTTTTTAACCAAGTGAGGGAACTCGAAGAATTTCAGCTACTACCAGAAATCACTGCCATTCTCTAGCTATGATCAACATGGATGATAGGTAATGTTATCGATTTTTTGATTTAAACTACTCTATTAATTGAAGTGGTTTTTTATAAATTTGTATTTATGAGCGAGCAATACAACGAATTATCATTTGAGGATTTAAGAAATGAAAACGGCATGTCATTTTGGTATGCGACTGATTTTCAGGTTGTTCTTAATTACGCCAATTTTGGTTCATTTGACAAGGTAATTCAAAAGGCAATGAAGGCATTGATGTCCTTGAATATTCCTCCCCACGATAATATTGTTCCCGAAATGAACCCCAAAACGGGACATCATGATTACAAGCTCTCTCGATTTGCGTGTTATTTGGTTGCAATGAATGCTGACCCAAAAAAGGAAGAAGTAGCTCGAGCACAGGCTTATTTTGCGAGTATGACTCGATCATTTGAGAAAATGATGGAAAACTCTGATCAGATTGATAGAGTAATTTTTAGGGATGAGATAAAGGAGGGAAATACTGCCTTATCTAAGGCAGCTAGTGCGGCAGGAGTTCAAAATTTCGCTTATTTTCAAAACGCTGGTTATGTTGGAATGTACAACATGAATAATTGGCAGTTAGCAAATCGCAGAAAAATTGATAAGACTAAGTTGTTTGATCATATGGGTAGAACGGAACTGGCTGCTAACTTATTTCGAATAACAATGACGGAAGAAAAAATAAAGAATGAAGGCATTAAGGGGCAGGTATCTCTTGAAAAAGCTCACCATAGCATTGGAAAGGAAGTTCGCAAAATGATTATTCAAAACACAGGTAAAACGCCAGAAAATTTACCTGTTGAAAAAAGACTTCCTGAGGTAAAAAAGGAGATTAAGCAAAACTACAAGGAGATCAAAAGTCAGGACAAAAAATAGCCTTTGCGCATTGTCCATAACACACCTGTATCTAACACATTTCTTTACAAACTATTTTTCATTCTTTGGCTGGTAGTTCTAGAATTTTGCACAACTTTAATGTTGTCAACACCAGCTAAGATTCAATGTCAACACAGCCGAAGACTTCTCCGAAAATAGTACTGACTTTTTTTATTCTTTGTCTTAATCTTTTTACCTACGGACAAAATCAAGAATTGGACAGTATAAAAACACTTGTAGAAACGTATAAGAAGGATGATACGATTAGGGTAAACTTGTTAATAGATTTTACTAAGTACTACACTTCCAGAGACATAAACCAGAATTTGCCTTTAATAGAAGAAGCCATGCAAATTTCTGAAAAAATCGGATACAAAAGAGGAAGCGGAATTTCACTCAATGCATTGAGCACGTATTACACATTAAAGGGGGAATTGGACAAAGCACTGGAAAATGCTTTACAGGCCAAAGAACTTTTGCAAACTATCAATGATCACAATAACCTGATTGTCACCAATAACAATCTGGCGAGAATATACGGAGCAAATAAAAAGCATAATAAGGCTCTGGAAATACATTTGCAGAATGTCGAACTGATCAAAAACCGGCCAACGAGTCCATCGAAAGCAGGATATTATTTTTATGTTGCTAAAACCTATCAGGAATTGTTGAAGCTGAAAGAAGCAGAGGAATACTATAAAACGGCATTAAAGATTTCTGAAAAAGCGGACTATTCAACAGGAGTAGCAATTGCTCAGGGGAGTTTGGGAAATTTATATAATATACTGGGCAACTACACCGAGGCTATAAAATTCATTAAGTTGGCACTTGACTTTTCCATAAAACATGGCCAAACTTCCAACGTAGCAGCTTCATATTTTACTTTGGCGGACAGTTATTCCAGGTTAAACAATTTGAATGCAGCAATAGAAAACAACTCGAAAGCAATAGAAATCTATGAATCTTTAAACAATTTCAGGATGTTGAAAGAAGCCTATATTGGACAGTATCAATATTTTGAAAAACTAAAGCAGTATGAAAATGCCAACAAATTTTTGAAGTTGCATTACAATATGGTGGACACCCTGTTTTCTGAAAATAAAGTAAAAATCATTGAAGATTTGCAGACTAAATATGAAACGGAGAAAAAAGAAGCACAGATTCTTTCTCTTTCACAGCAGGCCTCTATTCAGGCACTGGAAATTAAACAAAAAAATCAGGCCATTGTCATTGGACTTATTGTCGTTTTGTTTTTCGGCACTGCACTCTATTTTATTTACCAACAACGTACTTTGAAAAAAGAGCGGGCCCAGTCTGAACTTGAACAACGGTTTCTTCGGTCACAGCTCAACCCACATTTTATCTTCAATGCGCTGTTGGCTATTCAAAATTTCATGATAAAAAACAATGCCCAATCAGCAGCATTGTATCTTACCAAGTTTTCAAAACTCATGAGACAAATTTTGGAAAGCTCTCGTGAAGAATTTATTGCTGTGGAATCTGAAATAGAAATGCTTACCAACTACATGGATATTCATAAGCTTAGATTAAAGGATACATTTGAATATAAAATAGATGTTGATAAAAACATTGATGTAGAAACCGACACAATTCCTCCTATGTTTGTTCAGCCATTTGTGGAAAATGCGATCGAACATGGCATCATCAATGCAAAAGATCAAGGATTGGTCGAAATAAGGTTTTATAAGGAAAAAGAATACATCTCTATAGAAATAAAAGACAATGGTGGTGGGCTTGTTCGAGAAAATGCAACACCAAGTGAACACCAACCTTTAGCATCTACCATTATCAGAGAACGAATGGCTCTTTTCAATAAAAACCTCAAAGACAAAATACAGTTGATTTTGAATGATATTGAAAATGAAAAAGGTGAAATAATGGGTACAAAAGTAGAGTTGAAGGTTCCGTTCAGTTATGTTTAAATTTAGCTCGATAAGTTATGCGCATAGCAATAGTAGATGATGAAGAAGTAGTAAGAGAGAATTTAAAAACACTACTGTCTATGTATGCACCGGAATGCACGGTGGTTGTAGAGGCCGATGGTGTAACTACCGCTTTGAAATCTCTGAAAGAAAATTCGGTGGACTTGTTGCTACTTGATGTAGAGATGAAAGACGGAACAGGTTTTGATCTACTTTCATTTTATGGAGAACTGGATTTTGAAGTCATATTTGTGACGGCTCATGACGGCTATGCCATCAAAGCATTTAAATACAGTGCTATTGATTATTTACTCAAACCAATAGATCCCGAGGATTTATTGTCGGCATTAAAAAAAGTAAGAAAGCCCATTTCTCAAAATGAGCGAAATCTGAAAGTAAACAATCTTATACAAAACAAAAAACGATCTCAATCTGAGCAAAAAGTAATTCTTAAAGATGCCGAAACGGTATTTCTGGTATCGTTAAACGAGATTATCCGTTGTGAATCAGAAACCAATTATACCAAGTTCTTTTTAGTTGATGGCAGGAAACTATTTATTTCCAAAACCTTGAAAGAATATGATTCTCTTTTTCAGGATCAATGTTTTTTTCGGGCTCATCAATCTCACCTAATCAATTTGTATCATTTTGACAGATATGAAAAAAAAGAAGGCGGGATAGTATATATGAAAGATGGAAGCACACTACCGGTAGCGGTAAGAAAGCGAGAATCTTTGATGGCAGCTCTGGAAAAACTGTAGATTCTCACTGAATATTTTTGTTATTTGTTTACTATTTCTGACAGACTATCAACAGCATAGTCAATCTCTTCGGTTGTTGTAAATTTACTAAATGAAAACCGGATGGCTCCTTTTTTCGGGTTTGCACCAATCGCAGTTAAGACGTGTGATCCGATGTTGGTACCACTTGTACAGGCACTACCGCCGGAAACAGATATTTTTTTTATGTCAAGGCTAAACAACAACATGTCATTGTCATCAGATTCCGGTAAGCCCACATTCAATACCGTGTACAGGCTTTTATCCATATTTTCAGACTCCCCATTGAATGATACGCCGTGTATTTTTTCATTTAATGATGCGATCATTCTTAGTTTAAGCTTTTCGATATGTTTTCGGTCTGCATTCATGTCTCTGTATGCAATCTCCAGAGCTTTGGCCAAGCCTACAATTCCGGCAACATTTTCTGTTCCTCCACGCATATTTCTTTCTTGTGATCCACCATGAATCAGAGGGTTTATTTTATTGCGGTGATTGATGTATAAAAAACCAGCTCCTTTTGGCCCATGAAACTTGTGGGCAGCCCCAACCACAAAATCATGAATATCGGTACTAAGGTCATGAGTATAATGACCCATGGTTTGAACAGTATCAGAATGAAAGACAGCAGAATGCTCACGACACAAATTTCCTATAGCATCGATATTATAAATGTTTCCGATTTCATTGTTGGCATGCATAAG
The DNA here is from genome assembly GCF_040151475.1 of Reichenbachiella sp. MALMAid0571. NCBI lineage: Bacteria > Pseudomonadati > Bacteroidota > Cytophagia > Cytophagales > Reichenbachiellaceae > Reichenbachiella > Reichenbachiella sp. MALMAid0571. The sequence goes on from NZ_JBDKWG010000144.1 coordinate 49,134, forward strand.
GCTCACCAAAGATTTGGGATTCTTAGAAAGCAATTGTTCCAGGTGATTCATGTCCAGATTTCCTTTTTCATCAAGGTGTACGAAACTTAGTTCAATAGCTCCCTTTTTTTCCAAAGCCTCTAATGTATGGAGTACTGCATGATGTTCGGCTTTTGAAGAAATTGCATGTTTGATGCCCATGGTCTCCACCGAAGAACATATAGCCATATTGTCTGCTTCTGTGCCTCCAGAGGTGAAAAATATCTCCGATGGGGATGTATTCAGTAACTCTGCTATTTTTTTTCTGGATTTCTCGATGGCAGATCGAGCTTCACGTCCGTGAGAATGAATAGATGAAGGATTTCCTACAAATTCAAGAAAATACGGAGACATTGCTTCCCACACTTCTTTGTCTATTGCAGTTGTAGCTGCATTGTCTAGATATATGCGCATATTAAGATCAATTTCAAAAGCCAAAATTGATCCAAATAATGGGGTTTTGCAATTATTTGTAAATCGTATTAAAGTGAGCCGATTATTGTATCGAAATTTTGATTTAATATGGTCAGGTACAAATCTCCAAATTGTTCGTAGCACCATTGTCTAAACACATTGAGATCGTCGTTTTTTAAATTTTGAATGGCTTTTCCTAGTTCTTTTTCGAATAGTATTTTGTCAAAACTTACTTTTGACAAAATAATCTTACAATATTCCAGCATTAAAAAAGTGTTTGGATATGTTAAACATCAATTTGTTGATCACGTCGATACGTTAATCTGACTTGTTGTGTTAATTTAAGGATAATCTTCTAATTTTGTAATTATTAAAATGGAAACAAGTACATGCTTTTAAACAGATGTTTGCTCTTTTTTGTTGTATTATTGAGTGCATTTTATGTCCATGCCCAGCAATTAAAAGTTGAACTGGGAGAAGGTGAAATAGCAATCAACGAACCTTTTACCATTACTTTCACTGTAGAGAATGCCACGCTAAAGGATTACAGTGGGTTTCCTGAAATCGAAGGATTAGTAAAAAGAGGTACGTCTTCTTCTTCTTCTACCAATTTTATCAATGGGCAGAGAAGCTTTTCGCAAAGTATCACTCAGAATTATGTAGCTACTGCTGAAGGAGAATATGAACTCAAACCTTTTTCCATCAAAGTAAACGGGCAGTTGGTAAAAATAAATGGAAAGAAAATAAAAGTAGGTCCTGCCAAGCAACGTCGAAGAACTTATGACCCATTTGGCAATGATCCGTTTCAGGATGTTTTTGGTCGTAGAAACGCACCTCAGGAATTTGTTGATGTAGAGGCGGATGCTTTTCTGGCACTCACCACTGATAAATCTTCCGTATATCTGGGAGAAGGGTTTACGGTAACAATCGCATTTTATGTGTCAGCAAAAAACAGAGCTGAACTTAGTTTTCATGAATTGGGTACACAGCTTCCCGAAATCGTGAAAAAAATTAAACCCAACAGTTGTTGGGAGGAAAATTTTGAAATTGGAAATATTACAGGAGAAGCTGTAGAAATCAACGGTCAGAGGTACAGCCAGTTCAAAATATACCAGGCTACTTATTATCCGCTGAACACAGAAACCATTGAGTTTCCTTCAATAGATCTCGAAATGATCAAATATAAGGTAGCCAAAAACCCTTCATTCTTTGGTCGCAACAGGCAGGAAAATATTGAGAAATTTTCCTCAAAACCTAAAACGGTGGTCATCAAAGAGCTACCTCCACATCCTTTGAAAGAAAGTGTGTCCGTTGGAAATTATAAGCTGCAAGAGAAAATTTCAAGCACGAACCTTCAGACCGGAGAGAGTTTTAGTTATTCGTTTAACATTTCGGGGGAAGGCAATATCTCGTCAATAAATGAACCTAATTTCCGGTCAGATGAGAATTTTGATTTCTATCCACCTAATGTGAGGCAGGACATCAACAAGGGCAATGGAAAAATACGTGGAGGAAAATCATTTAGCTTTTATGGTATCCCAAATGAGCCGGGGACATTTAACATGAAAGATTATTTTTCATGGATATATTTTAACCCTACTAAGGAGCAGTACGATACGCTTAAGTCAGAACAGGTTATCATTGTGTCAGGGGAGAGCAAGAAAAACGAGTCAATTTCATCAACTGATATGGGTTCTTTTTATGATTCAATCGAACTTAAAGACAACACATTATTTTCACTTAATAGTGAAGGTATGTTTAAAACAATTGCAAACATTGCCATCTTCCTGATGTTGGCAATAGCTGCTTTTGTGGTTTTTAAAAAATAGATAGAGACACAGTTTTCTTACGTGTTTTCGGCTTAATTGTATAATCTTGCATTTTTAATTTTTACGATCCACAAAACAGATGGGAAATTCCTTCGGCAACCTTTTCAAAATTACAACATTCGGTGAATCACATGGAAAAGCGATAGGAGTAACTATCGACGGATGTCCTCCAGGCATAGTAATCGACGAAGGTTTTATCCAGAGTGAAATGGACAGACGTAAGCCGGGTCAGTCAAAAATCACTACCCAGAGAAAAGAGCCTGATACTTTTGAAATTCTATCAGGAGTATTTGAAGGAAAATCAACCGGAACACCCATAGCTATTGTTATCCGAAATACGGATCAAAAGAGTAAAGACTATTCGCATATAGCCGATTCTTTCCGTCCTTCCCATGCCGACTACACCTATGATGCAAAGTACGGCAACAGGGACTATAGAGGAGGAGGTAGAAGTTCGGCAAGGGAAACAGCTGCCAGAGTAGCTGCAGGTGCTGTTGCTAAAATGATCTTGAAAGACCTGGGAGTGAGTATTTCAGCGTATGTTTCAGGTGTGGGAGAAATATCTCTGGATAAGGCTTACACCGAATTGGATTTATCTCAATCTGAAAACAATATTGTGAGGTGTCCCGATGCTGAAATGGCGGAAACGATGATCTCTTTGATTGATGGAGTGAGAAAACAAGGTGATACTATTGGAGGCACAGTTTCTTGTGTCATATCTGGTACACCAGTTGGATTAGGGGAGCCGGTTTTTGACAAATTGCATGCTGTTTTGGGAGCCGCCATGCTGGGCATCAATGCGGTAAAAGGATTTGAATATGGTAGTGGGTTTGAAGGAACAAAACTGAGGGGCTCTGAGCATAATGATGAATTTGTAAATGAAGGAGGAAAAATAAAAACAACTACCAACCATTCCGGAGGAATTCAGGGTGGTATTTCAAATGGTGAAGACATCTATTTCAATGTAGCATTCAAACCGATAGCCACCATTATGACAGATCAGGTGAGTGTTGATAAAGAGGGCAATGAGGTAATGGTGAAAGGCAAAGGTCGCCATGATCCTTGCGTAGTACCCAGAGCCGTTCCAATTGTAGAAGCAATGGCTGCTCTGGTGATTGCAGATTTTTACCTGATCAACAAAATGTATTCAAAATAAAACCGACTAAATACACGGTGAACTGTTCCTTTTCGGTTAAAATACTGATATTAGTAGCTTATACTAAATAAGGATAAATGAAAAACCTGCCGCTGCACATAAAAATAGTAATCGGATTAATTTTTGGTGTGATATGGGCATTCATTTCCAGTTTTCTGGGATGGAATGCTTTTACTATTAACTGGATAGATCCCTTTGGTGCTATTTTTATAAGACTACTGAAATTCATTGCTGTTCCGTTGGTACTCTTTTCCATTATTGGCGGTATTTCAGGATTGACGGACGTGTCCAAACTGGGTCGTATGGGGGGAAAAACCCTGGGGCTTTACTTGATTACCACAATAGTAGCTGTGCTGATTGGACTATTGTTTGTAAATGTTGCCAAGCCGGGTATGTCTTTGGACAAAGAACAAAGAATTAAAAACCGCTTGGTTTTTGAAAAATGGGCGGGAGAAAATGGAGTTTCAATTCCTGATGGTAAAAACTTTTTGGCAAACCCTGAATACAAAATACAAGCTGATAAGTTAGAAATTGATAACCTGTCTGAAAAAGACAAACAAAGTGTTGCTCAAAAAATGAAAGATGCGAATAGCACCAAAGATGCTTCGCCACTTCAATTCATTGTAGAAATGGTTCCTGAAAATATCATGCTTTCTATTTCTGACAACAAACTGATGCTACAGGTCATTTTTTTTGCTATCTTTTTTGGAGTAGTATTGGTTTTATTACCAGCGGAAACGGTTGCTCCTGTCATTGATTTTATCAATGCCATCAATCAGGTATTTTTAAAAATGGTGGATTTGGTTATGAAAGCATCTCCCTTTTTCGTTTTTGCCCTACTTGCGGGAGTTATTGCTAAAATGGCAGATACACCGGGAGAAGTCTTGGAAATATTTATTGGCCTGGGTTCGTATTCTATTACGCTTGTATTGGGTCTGTTCTTTATGGTTTTTATTTTTTATCCTTTGGTTATCAAAATTTTTGTTCGGAAGCTGAGCTATAAAGAATTTTTCAAAAACATAAGTCCTGCACAATTTCTTGCTTTTTCTACCAGCTCCAGTGCAGCGACATTGCCCGTTACCATGGAGTGCATTGAAGACAACATGGGTGTTTCTAAAAATGTTTCCAGTTTCGTATTGCCAATAGGAGCAACTGTAAATATGGACGGAACCAGCCTGTATCAGGCTGTGGCGGTTGTATTTCTAGCCCAGTTGCACATGGTGGATCTGAGTTTTACTCAGCAAATGACTATCGTACTCACCGCTACTTTGGCATCCATTGGAGCGGCAGCTACTCCCAGTGCCGGACTGGTGATGATGATTATCGTACTCCAATCTGTAGGATTGAATCCGGCATGGGTAGCCATAATATTTCCGGTAGATAGAATTCTCGATATGTGCCGCACAGTAGTGAACATTACCGGAGACGCCACAGTTTCTACTATCATTGCCAAATCTGAGGGAGAGTTGAAAAAATATGTTTGAGAATACTTAATCGTGCATTAAGATGAGTGCTGGCAGAATATAATTCTAATTGTTTTTATTTAACTTGACTGAATTATTTGCCAAATAACTTACAAATGAAACTTGAAAAAATTCTCGACAGTCTTAATTCCTTAGAAAAAAACTCCTTTCTTAAAATTATAGACAACCTGAATTCCGAAACGCCTCAGAATTCTAAAAGTATTGAAAAGATATTGAATGATGCTAGTGGAGACTTGAAAGCAATGGATAGTCTAAATATTTCCAAAGTTTTCGTTTTGTTGAAACAGGAGTTTTCGGAATATTTAAGTCAACACTTTCTAAGTGTTACTTCTCAAATTGACATTCTAACAGACATAATTGTACGAGATGGAAATTGTATAATGAAACAAGACTGGTTATCTCGTTTGTATGAAAGAGAATTGAAGGAACTGAACAAAAAAATCAAATCTTTTCAAGCTGAGATTGATAATGAAAAAACAAATCTGGAGGCAGACAGACAAAGGGATTATCAAATTTACAGATCATGTGTCAATACTGCTTATACAAATGATGACTTTAATAACCAAGAGCGAAAAATTACATTTGACGAACAAACTATACTAAATACCCTGTCCACTGAACTGGATTTATCTCGTGAGGAAATAAAGTTGATAAATTATATGGTTATTCCTCTTAGACAAATGGATATTGATTCGATAATTGGAGAACTGAAAAACTTGGGCGTCATTTTCTATTCTAAGAAGACTAATATGATATATGTCGCTGATGAAATGGTAATACTTCTAAGAAAGATTAAAGGGAAAAAGGTAGCGGACAAATTTTTTAGAAGAGTTCTCAGACACATAAAAGAGCCTCAAATCAATATGGTCTGTAGGAAACATAATATTGATTGGAAACAACCAATCGATGTAAAAATCAAAGAGGTCATTAAAGTGGGAATATCATTTGAAGGATTACTTTCGAACGATATTCATAAACCGGGAACCTTAGTTACTGACAAGAAAAAAATAATCAATGAACTTTGTGATGCCAAGCTAAAAATCAAACCTTCTTTGAAAGGAGTTACAATTGAAGATAAATTGGGAAACTTAATAACCTATTTTGATGAATTAGAAAGAGATGATAAAGTCGGTATTTCAATTGATGGATACGAAAAACTACTTCTCGAATTAAATGAATCATTACCTAAGGCAAATGGGATTCTTAAAAAGGAATTTGAACTTCAGGAAGAAAACGTGATGAGGAGTTCGTACCTCTTGGATTTCAATATTAAACCGATGGATGTTCTAGAAATAATCCCTGAAATAGAACTTGATAAGTTTTGTAACAAAATATCTATAAAAACTAGAGGTGATATTGTTTCAAATATCCTTGAAAACTACAAAGATGCGGAGAACCTGTATCTCGAAAATTATTCAAGTGTTGGATATAGAGACATAGCCTCATTAAAGGAAAATGGCATTGTGGTTAAAGAAAGTGAGCTTGGAATATTGTTTGAAGATTTAACCAAAAAGATATTGTCAAAGTTGGGATTCATAGTTGATGAAAATCTTCGAAAGAAATTAAACACTACAAAGGACAAAATGGATATTGTATTGACTGTTTCAGATACAGAGATTATTCTAGTAGAGTGCAAATCAGTGAAAGAAAGCGGCTATAATAAATTTAGTTCGGTTTCACGCCAGCTTAAATCTTATATGTCTTTGGCAGAAAAGAACAATGTTAAAGTCATTAAATCATTATTGATTGCTCCAGAATTTTCGGACGATTTTGTAAAAGATTGTGGACTTGATTATGAACTTAACTTATCGTTGATTACCGCCAATTCATTATCCAAAATATTAGAAGCATTTAAAACCTCTAAGCATCAGTCACTTCCATATAATCTATTAATGAGAGATGTTCTAATTCAAGAAGATCGAATAATAAAGGCGATTGGCAAGTAATAAAAACCCACCTTTTAATAAAACAATGGATTATACAAACTGCATGTTGAAGAATCCGTATTAGTTAGACGTTTAATAAGGAAACCATGTCAATGATTACACTTGTTTAGATCAAGCGTATTTGGAATGTAATTATCTCATGGATTCCATATAACTTTGCACAGTAAAAATTTTATTCCAATGGAAAGCCAGACATCAAAAATCCCCTTTAATATATATTTCGAATCCAACCCAAATCCAAATTCACTGAAGTTTGTGGCAAATTCCATGTTGCTTCCTGCCGGTGAATATTACGATTATCAGAATATCGAAAGTGCTTCAAATTCAGAATTAGCTCAGGAGCTTTTCACCTACCCATTTGTGAATGGGGTGTTTTTCATGAGCAACTTTGTTACGGTATCGAAGGAGGAAAACGTAGAATGGGAAGAAGTAAAAGAAGGATTGAAACAACACATCAAGGATTATCTGGAATCAGGTAAATCGGTTGTTAAAGAACATATAAAGCCCGAAGTGGTTCAAGCTACACAGGATTCAGACATTGTAACCAATATCAAAAACGTATTGGATGAATACATCAAACCTGCAGTTGAGAGTGATGGTGGTGCTATTGCTTTTGAGTCTTTCGAGGAAGGTACTGTAAAAGTGGTGTTGCAAGGTTCATGTAGTGGATGCCCATCCTCTACGTTGACGCTTAAAGCCGGTATCGAAAATCTACTGAAGCGAATGATTCCTGAAGTAGAAAATGTAGAAGCGGTGAACGGGTAATCTATTTTTCAGCGTTTGCTGTTTTGAGTACCTCAATGATTCGTTCTTTCACTAAAGGAGCTTTATTCGCAAAATTTTCTTCGAGAATGTTGTCTTCTCGTAGAATTGAATAATGAGGAATACCTTTAATATTGAAATAGGATTTTAGTCTTGAGTTCCAATTTCCTACAGCTAAGAGGTTTATGCCTTGGAGGTTGTGCTTGGAAATAGCAATAGACCATTTTTCTTTTTCACTGTCTAAGCAGATATTCAGAAAAGCGACTTTATCATCATCTACAAATTCTGTTATCATCTCATTCAAGGCAGGGATGTTCTTAATACATGGGCCACACCATGTTGCCCAGAAGTTTATGTACACAATATTATTGCTGAAGTCCCTTATTGATATTAAACTATCAAGTACACTGGTTACGTAAAATTCAGGAATTGTATCAGTTGGATTTAAATTTAGAGGACTAAGACCACCTTTTGATTTAGACCCAGTGATTCTAAGTAAATTTGTATAATCGTTAATTTGAAATTCTTTAGCAAGTGAATCAATCTCTAAGGAATCAGAATAGAACCGGAGTAAATAGCCAAAATTGTATTTCTGATACACGTCCTTTGCCACTCCACTTAGCTCCTTTTTTGATAAATTCAATGTGTACTTTCTTACCTCACTACTTCTAAGAAACCCAGAATACTTATCATATTCGGTAGGCAGATTCCGAATGAAATATGAGTCTAGAAACCTCAAATAGGCAGGTGAAAATATTGCAGAACTATTATCAACCTCGGTTTCTTCCAAGAAGTTAAAATACTGATTCGGAAGGTTGTCATCAAAATAATTAAATGTTCTATTGGTGAAGGGAATAGAAGTTTTAAAACTAGCTCCTGAATAAAGTATTTCAGAAAATTCCAAATCTAAAAACCAAGCCGGTAGGTCATGATCTGTTTTATAATCTTCAAAAAAATGGGTAGCTATATTGGTAACGGAATCGATTTTCCTTTTAGCGAGAGCGTAGGTTGATTTTGACCTAATGTGTTTGCTGAATTCAAGTCTGGGATCAGTATAACCCAGATTTTTTTGCTTGTCAGTAAAATAATCATTGATCATTTTGTACTTACCAGTAAACTGTATGTTCGCTGTATGATCATCAAAATCAACTTGAATATGCGTGGTGTCATTCGGTAGAATAATTATATCGAATGCTTTTTTACCTAGTTTAAATCCACCTTTTAACGGTCTATCAATTTCTATCGTCAAATAATATTTACCTTTTACATTGGTAACAATATCATTTGATTCAACCTTATTTCTTGGAATTAATGTATTTGCGTATGCAACCATGAAGATTGTATCTGTCGGATTGTTCAATATATCTACCTCTATAACTGAGGTTGAAAAAGGTGTGTATAATTTCACATCCTCTTTCGTCTTTGATTCGCATGCGAAAAAGACTAGAATTAATAAGTAATTTAATGTTTTCATATTTTCCAATATTCCACACAACTTGCAAGTAATAGATACAGTATGTTTTGCCTATTTTTCAAATTAGGTTATTTATTTCAATTATTATAGGATAATTGAAAAATAAGAGCGAATTATATCCTAAGCCGTCCTTTTATAGAATGACTAGGCACGAGAGTACCACTTCTATTTGGAGAAAAGGTTGTCTCAGAAGGTGGTGAGTAATTGATTCTCAGATTTATTGTTGATCCTACATCTGTGAAACTCTAAACGAGATCATATAAAAAAAACCGAAGAGCTTTTCTTCGGTTTTTTTTATGATCTTATTTACTAACCTAAAGTAAAGAGGTCTAATATCCTTTATGCGGGTTGTTCTTGTCTCAATTTGGCTATTGAAAAGGATTTTCTTTCTTTATGCCCACAGTATCCACAAGAATAATGTTTCATTAACTCGCCTTCTTCAGTTACTGTAGGAGATTGAATAATCTCTTCATTTGTTACTTTCAACGTTTGGTAGTTACATTCAGAACACTTTAAAGCTGTAAGCCTTCCGTTGTATTTTTCAATATGCGTATATCCGGACTCCTCATCTATCCATACGTCATAGTCAATAGAAAATGCATTTTCTTCTGCCTGCATGCCTTCATCCAGATAAACATCCTCTTCTTCTTCACTCAATAGTCTCATTTTACGGCCATCAGGAGAGATTCTTGGTTCATATCTCAGATACTTCAACCTTTTTTCTATGTAAAAAGGATAATAAAACTTCAATATGTTCTGGATTATTACTCCGGCTATTATTGCAAACATGGTGCTAACAAATATTCTTACAAAGAACCACAGCATTCCGGATTCTGATACTAATGTGTTGGCATAAATAGCACCAGCTATTATTAATAGCAATGATGCTCTCCACAAAAGCTTAATTTCATACATGTTAATGTAGTCATACTTTGCTTTGTAGTCTTTTGTAATCAGCAACTTGATCAAATGACCAAAGAGTATAAGTACAGCAAGTACAGCAAGCCCGTAAGTGGCCATTTGTCCGTATTTACTAAGTGATGCCAGCAGTTCAGGATTCATTTCGTTCATAGCATTTCGCTTTTTAAAGTATTAGGTTTCTGACTAAGAATTAGGTAGTATATGTTATACATACCCTCACCAAAGTTAAGGTATATTTCAAATATAATTAAAATGGTTTATTGTTTTTAACATCTATAATTAAAATTTAAAAAAAAGTCGCTTATTTAAAGCCTGTTGCTAACATTAGGTGTCATTGCTTTGAATTGCCAAGGGCATAAAAAAACCACTTTCTTTTAAAAAAAGTGGTTTTTTTCTATTTCTTGATCAATTATCCATTCATGGAAATTAAGAATTCTTCATTATTTCTGGTTCCTTTCATTTTATCGAGAAGGAATTCCATTGATTCATTCGGATTCATATCGCTCATGTATTTACGCAAAATCCAAACCCTTGAAAGCTCTTCTTTATCCATAAGCAAATCTTCACGTCTGGTGCCTGATGCAACGACATCAATAGCAGGGTAAACCCTCTTGTTAGACAGTTTTCTATCCAGTTGAAGCTCCATATTACCCGTACCTTTGAATTCTTCGAAAATCACTTCGTCCATCTTCGATCCTGTTTCGATTAGAGCTGTTGCCAAAATTGTCAATGAACCGCCATTTTCAACATTTCTCGCAGCGCCAAAAAATCTTTTTGGTTTGTGCAATGCATTTGCATCAACACCGCCGGAAAGAATTTTTCCACTTGATGGTACTACTGTATTATGAGCCCTGGCCAGCCTGGTGATCGAATCCAAAAGAATTACTACATCGTGCCCGCATTCTACCATTCTCTTAGCTTTTTCCAAAACAATATTGGCGACTTTCACATGCCTGTCTGCTTGCTCATCAAATGTAGAAGCAATTACATCTGCCCTTACACTCCGGGCCATATCGGTAACTTCTTCCGGCCTTTCATCAATCAGCAAGATCATCAAATATACTTCAGGATGATTCTCCGCAATTGCATTGGCCACATCCTTTAGCAACACCGTTTTACCTGTTTTAGGCTGTGCAACGATCATTCCCCTTTGACCCTTACCTATAGGCGAAAACAAATCCATAATCCTGGTAGAATAATTGTTTGCTTTACCGCTTAAGTTCAATTTTTCTTGTGGGAATAAAGGTGTCAGGTATTCAAAAGGAACTCTGTCGCGTATTTCTTCTGTTGTTTTGCCGTTTACTGACTCTACTCTCAGCAAGGCAAAATACTTTTCTCCATCTTTTGGAGGTCTGATTTGACCCTTAACGGTATCACCGGTTTTCAGGCCAAATAATTTTATCTGTGAAGGTGAGACATATATATCATCAGGACTTGCCAAATAGTTGTAATCACTAGAACGGAGGAATCCGTACCCATCCTGCATTATTTCTAATACACCATCGTTTGCAATGACTCCATCAAATTCTTTGACGTTAGCATTGTGATTGGCTTTTTTAGATTTAAAGCCGTTTTCTCTTTGACCGCTTTTTCTCTCATTGCTGTCTTGATTGGTTGGTTTCTCTTCGGCGATTTCTTTTTCAGCCTTTTGAACTTTTTCAACTGGTTTCTCAGCAGGCCTTTCTTTTGGCTTGTCAGTCCTGTTTTCTGTTCTTCTATCGTTAGGCCTTTTAGGTTTCTCTTCCTTCTTTTCTTCAAATGAAGTAATCGAAGGGTCTATTTCTAGATCAAAAGACTCTAATATTTCATCAGCACTTTTGCCCTTTGGTGTTTGTGCTTTAGGCTGATCATTCTTTGGAGGGTTTGATTTCCTTTCCTTCTTTGGTTCGTCTTTATTAGACTCTTCTTTTAAGGGCTTTACGGCATCTGGGTTAATTGCCTGTTCATCTAAAATTTTGTAGATTAAATCTTTTTTAGATGCCCTTTTAACGTTTTTTAATTTTAGGCTTTCCGCTATATCCCGCAGCTCCGATAAAAGCCTATCATTCAATTCATCAATATTATACATATAATTAATAGAGTTTTGCTTTATGAAAAAGCATTAATCAGATAAGAAATTTAACTAAGGTTATGACTGTAAGTAAGTATTTGACTTTTTGAGAAATGGACTTAAAAAAGGAATGAGTTAAGCCCAAGTGTCTGTTTGCTGGTACAATAATATGTTAACCTCCAATATTTAACAAATAATTCAAAAAAAATATAGACAAAACTAATATATAGGTCAAGATAAGACTGCTTTTGATCCAAACATATAAATTTGCCTCGAATTATAAAGCAAAAAAATGTTACAAGTATCTGACATCAAAGAAAACAGAAATTTATTTATAAAGAGGCTTTCTAAAAGAGGTATTCCCGATTTAGACCGTATTTTGGATAACGTAATTGCCCTTGACGAATCCAGAAAAGAAAGTCAGACTCAACTAGACAATCTGTTGGCAGAGCTCAATAGCCTTTCTAAGACAATTGGCCTTTTGATGAAAGAAGGCAAAAAGGAAGAAGCAGAAGAAGCAAAATCGAATACTGGCAGAATAAAAAATCAAACAAAAGAGATTCAGGAAAAACTCGAAGCAACAAAAAAGGAATTGATTTCAGCCTTATATAATATCCCCAATGTTCCCAATGAGCTGGTTCCTGCTGGAAATACAGAAGATGACAATGAATGTATCTATACTGTTGAAACCCTGCCTGAATTATTTGATGGTGCAAAACCTCATTGGGATTTAATCAGTACTTATGATATTGTAGATTTTGAATTAGGAAATAAAATAAGTGGTGCAGGGTTTCCTGTTTACAAAGGAAAAGGTGCAAAACTGCAAAGGGCACTAATCAACTTTTTTCTTGATGAGGCTGAAAAAGCAGGATATACTGAGGTACAACCACCAATAGTAATAAATGAAGCCTCTGGTTATGGTACAGGGCAGTTGCCGGACAAAGAGGGGCAGATGTATCACCTTGAAGATACGGATCTTTATCTGATACCTACTGCGGAAGTGCCTATAACAAATCTGTACAGGGACGTCATAATCAATGAAAATGATTTGCCTATAAAAAATGTAGGTTATACTCCGTGCTTTAGAAAAGAAGCCGGCTCATGGGGAGCACATGTTAGAGGTTTAAATAGATTGCACCAGTTTGACAAAGTTGAAATTGTGCAGGTGCAGCATCCGGACAAGTCCGATGATACCTTAAAGGAAATGATGGCACATGTGGAAGGGTTACTTAAAAAACTAGGATTGCCGTATAGAATTTTACGTCTTTGCGGTGGAGACTTGGGATTTACTTCTACTTTAACTTATGATTTTGAGGTGTATTCTGCAGGTCAGCAACGGTGGTTGGAGGTAAGTTCAGTCAGCAATTTTGAAACATATCAGGCAAACAGACTTAAGCTAAGGTATAGAACCAAAGACAACAAAAAAGAGCTACTTCACACTCTAAACGGAAGTGCTCTGGCACTACCAAGAATTCTCGCATCTATTCTGGAAAACGGTCAAACAGAAGATGGAATTATTATCCCCGAAGTATTGAGACCTTACACCGGATTTGACAAGGTTAGTTAGTATGTGATTGGGCTAATCCACGGACTCCAACACCGTTCTAAATGCGACCAGATGCCTGCCATAGTTTTGGATGGTTTCAGCCTGTAAGGCTGATGCAAATTCTGATTGATATTTGTTCAGCTTTTCCATAGAGTCAGCGAAATATTGAATTGAATAACTTGTGCCCTGCGGATCATCTGCCATTATTTTGTACATCTTATGATCGACAAACATTCCTGTTTTCAGCACGTTGGGAATATGAATTTGTTTCATCCATTGTAGCCATTCGTTTTCAACCTCCTTATCAATATTTACGGTAACGTTATATAAAATCATATCTGCTCTAAAATTTAAAATGGAAAATTAGTGCTTTAAGTCAATGATCAAAAAAGTATAGTTTCTTATTGTACTATTTCCTTCAAAATCAGGTTAGTCTGTTGATAATTTCTAGTCATAGAAATTTCCAGATGGTTCATCGAACTTTTTTAAAACTGCCTGAAAGAATAAATACATTTACCTATACTCAAAGTAAAACAACAATATGTCACTTCAAAAGATAGAACGAATAGAGGAAGTTTGGAAGCCTATAGAGGGTTTTACTAATTACCAGGTTTCCAATACTGGAAAAATAAAGAGGAGAGAACGTAAAATAGCCAGCAACAAAACAGGTAAAGAAATACGACTCAAAGAAAAAGTAATGAAACAACGCTGGAACAAAAACTGCAAATGTTTCTTTATGGACTTATTGAATGATGATGGAAAACGAAAAACAGTGTATCCTCACAAAGAAGTAGCAAAAGCCTTTTGCATCAATGTTTTACCCGAAGAGTTTACCATGATCGTGCATCTGGATAATGATCCGAAAAACAATAACTCCACAAACCTGGAATGGGTAACACCCTCTGAGCATATGGCATTTCAGTTTCAGGTGGGAAACAAGAACAACTATAAGGTTTGGGAAACAAGAAAAAAGAAATATTCTAATGGCTTTAAAAAACGCTTTTCTCAAAAGAAAAAAAGTAGAGAAGAACTATTGGTTTGAACCCATTAATTCTAAAATAGTATTTTTTTAATCATCATTCCCTTTTGCATTAGGTATTCTTAACTTTGCCGATTAATTTTCGTTTCGAACTTTACTCATGCAAATAGAACCCTCAAACAATTCTTCCGAATCCATAGATCATCTGGATCCAAGAAATCACATAATTATAAAGGGTGCAAGAGTAAATAACCTTAAAAATTTAAGCGTAGCTATCCCCAGAAACAAGTTGGTGGTCATTACAGGGCTTTCCGGTTCAGGTAAATCTTCACTTGCTTTTGACACGCTATTCGCTGAAGGTCAACGAAAATATGTAGAAAGCTTGAGCTCCTATGCGAGGCAATTTCTTGGACGAATGGAAAAGCCGGAAGTTGACTACATCAAAGGAGTGTCACCTGCAGTAGCAATTGAACAAAAAGTAAATACAAGGAATCCCAGATCTACAGTAGGCACATCAACGGAAATCTATGATTATCTAAAATTGCTATTTGCCCGAATAGGAATTACATATTCTCCGGTCAGTGGTAACGTAGTAGATAGCGATAGTGTGAGCTCTGTGGTAGATGCTATCAACTCAAAACCTGACGGAAGCAAGTTTACCATCTCTGCACCTTTTATCCAAAAGGACAGGAGCCTTCTTGAAGAAACCAAGATTTTATTAAGCAAAGGGTTTACCAGAATATTGGTTAAAGGTGAATTGAAGTTTATAGAAGAAACAGAAATCGAAGCTCTTGATCCAAAGGATGTTGAAATACTAATAGATCGGCTTTCTGTAAACAAGGAAGATGAAGACATTGTATTTAGAACTTCTGATTCTGTACAAACAGCTTTTTTTGAAGGAGAAGGAACATGTATTATAAGGTATTTGGGAGAGAAGCCGATATCGTATTCAGATAAGTTTGAATTGGATGGCATGCATTTCGAAATGCCATCAGTAAATCTTTTTAGCTTTAACAACCCTTATGGAGCGTGCCGAAAATGTGAAGGGTTCGGAAAGGTATTAGGTATAGATCCGGATTTGGTAATACCAGACAAAAATATGTCAGTCTATGAAGGAGCCATTGTGCCCTGGAGAAGTGAAACCATGAAAAAATGGTTAGACCCACTGGTAAAAAATGCCATTAGATTTGATTTCCCTATACATCGGGACATAAAAGACCTGAGTGAAGCGGAATATGAACTTTTATGGACTGGAAACGAATATTTTGAAGGCTTAAATAACTTCTTTTCTTTCATAGAATCACAACTTCACAAAATACAATATCGGGTGATGCTGTCTCGATACCGTGGCAAAACAGTTTGCCCTGATTGTAAAGGTACAAGGCTAAGAAAAGATGCAAACTATGTCAAAATAGATCGTGCTACAATATCTGATATAATACTGAAGCCAATAGCTGAGAATCTTGAATTTTTTAATAGTTTGAAATTATCAGATCATGATCAGAAGATAGCCAAAAGAATTATTACAGAGATACAAAACAGGCTAACCTACCTGGATCAGGTAGGTTTGGGTTATTTAACACTCAACAGGTTGACATCAACATTATCGGGTGGAGAATATCAAAGAATCAAACTGGCTACATCTTTGGGTAGCGCACTGGTAGGTTCTATGTACATCCTTGACGAACCGAGCATTGGCCTGCACCCTCGTGATACCCAAAAGCTGGGCACTGTACTCAACAGGCTTAAAAACCTGGGCAATACAGTTATAGTGGTAGAGCATGAAGAGGAGGTGATGAGACAAGCCGACCAAATTATTGATATAGGACCCGATGCTGGTATTCATGGAGGAGAATTGGTATTTCAAGGCAATTGGGAAGCAATTGTTCAAAATGACAAATCCCATACTGCCCGGTTTTTAAACGGAAAAGACTCAATAGCAATTCCTGAGCAAAGAAGAACCTCAAAAAGGGTTATCAAAATACATGGTGCTCGGGAAAACAATTTAAAAAATATTGATGTTGAGTTTCCTCTTGGTGTGTTGACTGTGGTAACCGGAGTAAGCGGGTCGGGGAAATCAACACTTATTAAGAAAATACTTTATCCTGCATTGGGTAAAATTCTGGGGATTACAGGTGAAACAACTGGTAAATATGACCTGCTGGACGGTGACTATAAGGACATTGATCAGATAGAATTTGTGGATCAAAATCCTATTGGCAAAAGCTCCAGGTCCAACCCCGTAACGTATGTAAAAGCTTATGACGCTATTCGTCAGCTATTTGCCGAGCAAAAGATCTCAAAACAAAGAAGTTATAAACCTGCTCACTTTTCATTTAATGTAGAAGGAGGTCGGTGTGAAACTTGTCAGGGAGAGGGAGTAGTCAAAATAGAGATGCAATTTATGGCGGATCTCCATCTGACATGTGATGAATGCAAGGGAAAGAGGTTTAAATCTGAATTGCTTGAAGTAACCTACAAAGAGAAAAATATTGCAGATGTACTTGATTTAACAATTGAAGAAAGTCTCTCTTTTTTCGAAGAAAATAAATCGATAGTCAACCGTCTCAGACCATTGTCGGATGTCGGATTAGGGTATGTCAAATTGGGTCAATCATCAAATTCACTAAGTGGAGGAGAAGCCCAAAGGGTAAAACTTGCCTCATTTTTGGGAAAGGGGAATACTATACATAAAGAGAGAATTCTATTTATTTTCGACGAGCCTACCACAGGGCTTCATTTTAAAGATATCCAAAAACTTTTAGACTCCATCAATGCTTTAATTGCTCAGGGAAACAGCGTGATCATCATAGAGCACAATATGGAGATCATAAAATCGGCTGACTGGATAATAGACTTAGGCCCGGAGGGAGGAAATCTGGGAGGAAATATTTGTTTTACAGGTACTCCCGAAGAAATGGCGAAGCTCGAAGAAAATTACACAGCCTTTTTTCTAAAGGAAAAATTATTTCTTCCATCCAAATCGTAATAATATTTAAATATCTGGTTTCTTATCATTTTGTTCTATTCAAGGTATCTTTGAATTCCCACTACAATAATTCATTGTTGAGAATTCTTATGTGAGTTTTCAATTGAACTTTTTCAAAAAAATAAACAATGCCAAAAACTATTATTGTATCAAACAGATTACCAGTAAAACTTAAAAAAGAAGACGGAAAATATATTTACATTCCCAGTGAAGGAGGTCTGGCCACAGGGTTAGGATCCATATATAAAGAAGGAGGGAATATTTGGATGGGTTGGCCTGGAGTGGCTATAGAAGAAGAAAAAGACAAACAGGACGCCATAGAAAACCTGAAAAAGAGTAACATGAGTCCTGTTTTCCTTACAGAAAAGGAAATTGAGGAATATTATGAAGGTTTTAGTAATGAAACACTTTGGCCCAATTTTCATTATTTCAATCAATATGCTGAATATGAAGAAAGATATTGGCAGGCATATAAAAGGGTAAATCAAAAATTTGCTGATCAGCTAAGTGAACTCACAGAAGAAGGCGATAAAATATGGATTCATGACTATCAGTTGCTATTGCTGCCGGCACTTATTCGTGAAAAATATCCCAAGATCAGTATAGGCTTTTTCTTACACATTCCTTTTCCCTCGTACGAGACATTCCGGTTGCTACCATGGAGAAGAGAACTGCTTATGGGTATGTTGGGGTCAGATTTCCTTGGGTTTCATACTTACGATGACATGCGTCACTTTTTGTCGTCAGTTAATCGGTTGGCTGGTATAGGTAATTCACATGGTCAAATAAGCTTAGGTAGCAGAAAGGTTTTGGTTGATGCTCTTCCCATGGGTATTGACTATGATAAATATGCTACTGTGGCAGCTGACCCTGAGACTTTAGAAAAAGAAGTTCGGTACAGAACGCTTATTGGAGAAACTAAAATCATGTTGTCGATTGATAGATTAGACTATTCCAAAGGAATTCCCCAGAGACTTAGGGCTTTTGAGCTTTTTCTTCAAAGGTATCCTGAGTACAAAGAAAAAGTTTCTTTACTGATGGTGGTAGTGCCTTCCCGTGACCAGGTAGGTAAATACAAAGAACTAAAAGAAGAGATTGATCTTTTGGTGGGTAGAATCAATGGAAACTTTAGCAGAATGATTTGGACTCCAATTCATTATTTCTACAGATCATTTCCTTTACATGCCTTATCGGCGTTTTATCGCATGGCAAAAGTTGCTCTTGTCACCCCAATGCGGGACGGAATGAACCTGGTAGCAAAAGAGTTTATAGCCAGTAAATTAAACAAAAAGGGAGTTCTTGTATTAAGCGAAATGGCTGGTGCATCCAAAGAACTTTCCGAGGCTATTTTGATCAACCCAAATAATATTGAGCAAATGGTTCGTGCTTTTAAACAGGCACTGGAAATGCCGGAAAAGGAACAGATTAAAAACCTGGAAGTAATGCAAAATTCTCTCAAGAGATACAACATTCACCACTGGGTAAAGTTGTTTATGGAACGTTTGGACTATATAAAGTCTCAACAATTGGCTTTGCAGACCAAGATTTTGGATGAAGCATCGCAACTGCTTCTGGAAGAAGCATATAGAAATGCTGAAAGTAGAATAATTTTTCTCGATTACGATGGTACACTTACTCCTTTTCATGGTGATCCGCAGCAGGCCAGTCCCGATGATGAACTTAAAAATATCATTCTAAAACTTTCTGAAAACCCCAAAAACCAAGTAGTAATTATTAGCGGTCGCGATAAAGAAACGCTTGAAAGATGGTTCGGTCAATATAGCCTTGACTTAATAGCTGAACATGGTGTTTGGTTGAGGTTACATGGGAAAAAATGGAAAACGCTTGCCATGTTAAAAGACAATTGGAAAAAGGATATCAATGATGTATTGGAAGATTATGTAGGAAGAACTCCCGGATCTTTTATTGAACAAAAGGATTACTCTTTGGTATGGCACTATAGAAAAGTTGAAACAGGGCTTGGTGAACTGAGAACCAGAGAGTTGACCAGCCACTTAAAATATTTAGCATCTGACCAAAACCTTCACGTACTGGAAGGTGATATGGTAGTGGAAATAAAAAGTTCCGAAGTAAATAAAGGACGCGCAACTCAAAAATGGCTCAAAGATGCCAATGCAGAGTTTTATATGGCTGCTGGAGACGACTGGACTGACGAGGATACTTTCAAAGCCATGCCCGAAAATGCCTTTACCATCAAAGTTGGTAATACACCATCAGCAGCTAAGTATAGTGTCACCGACTATAGTGACGTCCGCAAGTTGTTGATTTCGTTGTGTACAAACAAAAAAGAGGCTATCACATAAGACAGCCTCTTTTTTATATGTGAATAGGCCTTGCCTCCGTAGCAGCCAGACAAGCTTCTTTTACTGCTTCCATATAAGTCGGGTGAGCATGCGACATGCGTGACACATCTTCGGCTGAAGCTCGGAATTCCATAGCTGTTACTCCTGAAGCAATCATATCGGCAGCACGAGCACCAATGATATGAATTCCAAGGATTTCGTCTGTATTTTTATCTGCCAATACTTTCACAAGTCCATCTACATCCATACTTGCTCTGGCTCGACCCAACGCTTTAAATGGAAATGAGCCAACTTTGTAATCTGTGCCAGCTTCTTTAAGCTGCTCTTCAGTCTGACCAACAGCTGCTACTTCAGGCCATGTATATACCACTCCGGGTATGAGGTTGTAATTGATGTGAGGTTTTTGACCAGCCATTTGCTCTGCAACCAGTGTTCCCTCTTCTTCTGCTTTGTGTGCAAGCATAGCTCCTTTTACCACATCACCAATTGCATAGATATTACTTACTGACGTCCTTAGATGTTCATCCGTTTCGATCCTTCCACCTTTATCCGTTGCTATTCCAATATTTTCTAATCCGAGACCTTCAGTGTAAGGCCTTCTTCCAATAGAAACCAGACAATAGTCTCCATCAAGTTCCAAACTTTCTCCCTTTGGGGTCTCGGCAATTACTTTGACATTTTTTCCTTTGGCTTCTACTCCTGTTACTTTATGTTTCAGATAAAAATCAAATCCAAGTTTTTTCAATGACTTGGTCAGTTCTTTGCTCATTGTGCCGTCCATTCCCGGGATTATCCTGTCCAAAAATTCCACAACGGAAACCTTCGCACCCAATCGGGCATAAACAGAACCCAATTCCAAACCAATTACACCCCCACCAATGATAACCAGGTGCTTTGGTACTTCTTTCAATGCTAATGCTTCAGTGCTTGTGATTACCCGCTTTTTGTCTATTTTGATAAAAGGCAATGAAGAAGGTTTAGATCCTGTAGCGATAATTATTTTCTCAGATTGAATTTGAGATTCTTTGCCATCAGCTGCAGTAATTTTAATCGTATTTTTATCTACAAAAGAACCAAAACCATGATGCACATCAATTTTATTTTTCTTCATCAGGAAATCAATGCCATCACATGTCTGCTTTACCACATCGTCTTTTCTTGATATCATTTGCCCAAAGTTTACCTTTGGTTTGTTAATGTCAATGCCGTGCGTTTTGAATGTGTGCTCTGCGTTGTGAAAATGTTCTGAAGAGTCAAGCAATGCTTTTGAAGGAATACATCCCACATTCAAACACGTTCCGCCAAGGGTATTGTATTTTTCAACAATAGCGGTTTTGAAACCCAATTGTGCACATCTAATGGCAGCTACATAACCACCCGGGCCTGATCCTATTACTGTTACGTCGTATTGCATTTTTTCTTTTTTTAGTATTTTGTACGGTGTATTTCGTATTGTGAAATTCACTCCAATGATTTCTTCAACCTAAATATCATCTTTTGAATAATATCGATTAAACTGATCAACATATTTTTATCAGACATATTTAGGTAGCCTATTTTCTCAGCTAAAATTAATTGTGTTTCAAGTTCGCAACTAGACCCATAAGCATATCCTAAAAATTGAGCAAATTCTTTCTTGCCATTTCTCCCTGCTCCTTCGGCAATATTTGAAGCCACTGAAATTGCACTTCTCCTTATTTGATTAGTTAAGCCGAATTTTTCACTATCGGGAAAATTTGAAGTACATGTATATGCCAATTCTCCAAGATCAATAGATTTTTTCCAAACTTCGAGTTCTTTATACTTATGCACTGTTTTTTTTCAATTCTATATACTCAATACAATTTACCAGATTAGATTCCAAGCATTAGCCTAGCTGGGTCTTCCAATAATTCTTTAACCCTCACCAAGAAACTAACAGATTCTCTTCCATCTATGATCCTGTGATCGTAAGAAAGTGCTACATACATCATTGGCCTGATCACTACTTCACCATTGATAGCTACAGGTCTTTGTATGATGTTGTGCATGCCCAAAATAGCGGATTGTGGTGCATTGATAATAGGAGTAGAAAGCATAGAGCCAAACACCCCTCCATTTGTAATAGTGAATGTACCACCTTGCATTTCTTCTATGCTTAACTTGTTGTCCCTTGCTCTTGTAGCCAATCTAATGATTTCTTTCTCTATTTGATCAAAAGACATTGACTCTGCATTTCTAACAACTGGTACTACCAATCCCTTTGGTGCTGATACAGCAATTGAAATGTCACAATAGTCATTGTATATTATTTCGTTTTCATCAAGCATGGCATTCACTGCAGGCCATTCTTGTAATGCCTGACAGCAAGCCTTGGTGAAAAATGACATGAATCCTAAGCCTACTTCATATTTTTCTTTGAAAGCATCTTTGTACTTTTTCCTCAAATCCATGATCGGCTGCATATCTACCTCATTGAATGTAGTTAGCATGGCTGTTTCATTCTTCACGGAAACCAACCTACGTGCAACCGTTTTTCTAAGAGGGGAGAGCTTTTTTCTTCTTTGTTCTCTTCCAGCACCAAATAATGGCGTAGCACTTTCATCAGTGCTGGTGGTTTTAGGAGAAGAAGGAGTGCTTGCTTTTTGTGCAGAAATAGCATCTTCTTTGCTGATTCTTCCGCCTACACCTGATCCCTGTACTGCCGAGGCAGCAATTCCTTTTTCAGCCAATATTTTGGCTGCTGCCGGAGAAGGGTGACCTGCTGCATAATTTCCGGAATCAGAATCGGAAACTGGTTTTGGAGCTTCTACCGGAGTTGAAGTTGCCGGAGCAACATCAGTTACCTCAATAGTGCATATCAAAGCACCAATTTCTAACGTATCTCCTTCTTGTGCTACAATGTCGAGTTTTCCTGTTGCTTCTGCAGTCAATTCAAAAGTTGCTTTATCAGATTCTATTTCAGCTATCGGCTCATCCAACGTAACAATATCCCCACTTTTCTTCATCCAATTGGAAATGGTAACCTCATTAATAGATTCTCCAACAGCAGGCACTTTCATTTCCAGTGTTTCTCCCGTAGATGCGCTGGCTTCAGAACTCTTTTTTTCTTCTGCTTTTTCCGCCTTTTTCTCAGACTTCACCACTTTGGTTTCATCAATTTCACAAAGTAATGTACCTATTTCTAAAGTATCACCTTCTTCGGCCTTGTGGTGCAAAACCCCTGCCGATTCAGCATTCATTTCGAATGTAGCTTTATCGGATTCCAGTTCACATATCACCTCATCCATTTCTACATATTCGCCTTCTTTTTTCAGCCACTGTGATATAGTAACTTCTGTTATAGACTCACCGACTGCCGGTATTTTGATTTCGATCATTTTCTTATTTTTTTAATGTTTTTTGAGGTCTTTTTTAATATTAGGCAAAAGCTTGATCAACAATATCTTGTTGCTCTTTGAGATGAACTTTTGCAAAACCTGTTGCTGGAGATGCCGCAGCTTTTCTGGAAATAACATCCTTTTTTACTTCACGGAAAACCCTCAAGATAAATGACCATGCACCCATATTTTCAGGCTCTTCCTGTACCCAAAGAATTTCAGCATTTTTGTATTTTTTCAATTCAGTCATTACTTGTTTTTTAGGGAATGGGTGCAATTGCTCCAATCTAATGATTGCTATGTCTTTTCGTTTGTCCTGCTGTTGTCTTTCGAGCAAGTCAAAATACACCTTTCCGGTACAAAGCAATACTTTTTTCACCTTGCCGGCTGTTACATAATTATCTCCAATCACCTCTTGAAACCTTCCTGACGTAAATTCTTCAAGGTCAGATACCACTAGCGGATGCCTGAAAAGAGACTTTGGTGACATCACAATACATGGCATTCTGAATGGCATGGCCAGTTGTCTCCTCATCATGTGAAATAAGTTAGACGGTTTGGTCATGTTTACAATGTACATGTTGTTTCCAGAAGCAAGTTGCAAATAGCGTTCTGGCCTGGCATTGGAATGCTCAGGCCCCTGGCCTTCATATCCATGTGGTAGCAACAATACAAGACCGTTCATTCTTCTCCATTTAGTATAGGAACAAGAAATAAACTGATCAATCATCACCTGAGCACCATTTGCAAAATCACCAAATTGTGCCTCCCAAATTACCAATGCATTAGGATTGGCCATAGCATACCCAAATTCGAATCCCAATACACCATATTCGGAAAGTAGTGAATTAAAAATTCTAAACTTCTCCTGGCCCTCTTCTATATGATCTAAGCTATTGTAAGGTTCATTGGTATTGGAGTCTTTAAGAACAGCATGTCTATGAGAAAATGTTCCTCTCTGAGAATCCTGACCCGAAAGTCGTACAATTTTATTTTCTAAAAGAATAGACCCATAAGCTAAAAGTTCGGCAGCCGCCCAGTTTAGTTTTTTAGTATCAAAAAACATCTCCTTTCGTTGCTTAAGTACTTTTTCAATTTGCTTGATTGGCTTAAAGTCTTTAGGCTTTTTTATTAGCGCATTGGCTATTTTATCTATTGTCCCCTGAGAGATGCTGGTATCCGGGGATAATTCAAAATCTTCTGGTTTCGAAATTCTAAGCTCTTTCCATTCCTGTTCTACTTCCTGATACTCATAAGTCAATGAATGTTGCTTTACAAGATTCAATCTGTCTTGCAGCATATCCTTAAACTCTTTATCCATTGATTCAGCAAGTCCCGCATCAACATCCCCACGTTCAATCAAAGACCTATTGTAAACTTCTCTCGGATTGGGGTGTTTGGATATAATATTGTATAATGATGGCTGTGTGAATTTAGGTTCATCCGATTCATTGTGGCCATGCCTTCTGTAACATACCATATCCACAAAGATGTCTTTCTTGAATTTCTGTCTGTATTCTACTGCTAGTTTGACACAGAAAACCACAGTTTCAGGATTGTCTCCATTTACATGGAGTACTGGTGCATCAATGATTTTAGCTATATCTGTACAGTATATACTAGACCTTGCATCAGCAAAATCTGTAGTAAATCCTACCTGATTGTTGATGACAAAGTGAATGGTACCACCTGTGGTATAACCATCCAATTTCGACATTTGTGCCATTTCGTACACAATTCCCTGGCCTGCCGCTGCTCCGTCTCCATGTATGATTACAGGCAATATCTTGGTGTAGTCATTATTATATAACCTATCGGCTTTAGACCTCAAAAAACCTTCGACAACCGGATTGACTGCTTCTAAGTGAGATGGGTTAGGTGCCAGCTTAAGATTAACTCTTTTACCAGAAGGAGTTTCAACAATACTGGAATATCCCATGTGGTATTTAACATCACCATCTCCCATGGTTTGATCCGGCACTATTCCTCCTTCAAACTCATTAAATATCTGCTCATAAGTTTTTCCCATGATATTGGCCAAAACATTAAGCCTGCCTCTATGAGCCATACCAATCATAACCTCCTCTACTCCTAAGTCTGCCCCTGTGTTGATAATTGCGTCCAGTGCCGGAATAGTTGTTTCTCCCCCTTCGAGGGAAAATCTTTTCTGCCCTAGGTATTTAGTGTGAAGAAAGTTTTCAAAGACGACTGCTTCATTCAGTTTAAAGAGAATCCTTTTCTTTTCTTCAAGTGAAGGGTTAAAGTTTAAGGCTTCAGATTCTGATTTAGTTTTAAACCATTCGAGTATTGACTGTCTCCTTATATACATGTACTCAAAACCCACGGATTTTTCGTAGATTGATTTTAAGGAATCAATTATCTTTCTCAAAGAAGCCCTTCCTATTCCAATCAGTTTTCCTACTTCAAATTCAGTGTCCAGATCTGCTTCTGTCAACCCAAAATCTTCTAAATCCAGAATAGCATACCTTTCTTTTCTTTCTCTTACCGGATTAGTTTTTGATCTAAGATGTGCTCTCGATCTATAAGCATGTATTAAATCCCGAACAAGAACTTCTTTTTCTGAATAGTTGCCTCCTGAAATTTGAGCAGGTTGTCCGTTCTCTCCGAATTTTGTTTGGGAAAACTCAAACCCTTCAAAAAACCTTTGCCATGAAAGATCAACCGATTCAGAATCTGACTTGTATGCTTCATACATGTCTTCGATAACAGCACTATGCGCATTTGCTATATAACTATACTTGTCCATTGAGGAAATATGTTGAATAATTAGAAAGCAAATATATGATAATACTTCTTAATTATAAAACCCTATAATCGTGTAAACGATTTATTTTGAATTTATTCAATTTAGGCTTGTTATAAGCAATTAATTACCACACAATCATATTGATGTAAACAACTAAGCTTTGTTAATGATACCGTTATTAAGCCTAAGGTTTTCCTTTTCCCATAAAAAAATCGGGAAGAGCTTCTTTTTCATTTTTGCCTAATACCTTGATCAGGAAAAAAGATTTCAAGAAACCATAGCCATAGCCATAGAGCTGAATGAATGAAGCGAATACTGCTTTGATGGAAATGAAAAGAGACTTGGTTTTTAACAAGGAGTCAAAGAGAATTAAAACCACAAAAAACAATAAAGGCGTTAACACCCATGCACTAAGGACAAATGCCCCTAATATCAAAGCTACACTCCCCAATAAAAATAAAGACGGCAGGTAAAACACAAGGCCTTTTTTTTCAGGATGCCACTTGTTGAGGATTACACGCACTACGCCAAACTTATACACTTGCTTGACGTATTTTCCGAAATCAATCCTGCGCTTGTGATATACATAAGCTTCTCGAATCAGTCCGACTTTAAACCCGGCATCCATTATTCGGTAACTTAAATCCGGATCTTCTCCGGGGTGGATGTTGCTAAAACCACCAACCTTTAGATACACTTCTTTGGAAAAACCCATATTGAAGCTACGGGGCTGAAATTTATCCAATTGCTTTTTGCCCCCACGGATTCCACCAGTTGTGAAAAATGAGGTCATGGCATAATTGATGGCCTTTTGTGTATCGGAAAAAGACTCGTGCGCTCTGTCCGGACCACCGAAAGCATCAAGGTTTCTTCTCTGAAGCTGGCCATCGAGATTTTGGAGGTAATCTTCAGGCAACACACAGTCAGAATCAAAGAACAGAAAGTAATCACCTGTTGCCTGTTTCATCCCAAAATTTCTGCTGTCACCGGGCCCAGTGTTTTTTTTGAAAAAGTATTTTATTTCTACACAGCCAGCATACTGCTCTATCAAATGTTCACTTTTCTGATCAGAGCCATCTTCCACCAACAGAAGCTCAAAATCTTTAAACCTTTGTTTCGCCAAACTATCCAGCAATTCTGCTGTTTCTTCAGGACGATTGAAAACGGGAACTATTATCGAGTATTTACGCAATGGTTTTTTATGGCTTGGGAATGTTGAATGTACAAACGACGTTGCATTATTTAACAAAATGTGTCACCTCTTTTGGTAGGCATTTATACTAAATACTTAAAAGACTGAGGAGCTGTAAAATTAGCATACTGTTCTTTCGGATTAATTGGCTCTTTGTACAAAACAGGATTATCAACTTCTATAGCAAAAGCCAAGTCTCTTCCATCATAATACTCGTTGAAGAAATTTTCGTCAATACCTGAAAATCTTTTTGTTTTATGCCAAATAGATTCAGGAGAATCTTGATGGATATGTTTGATAGAAAACTCACCGATAATCCTTCCTACTGGCATTGTTGAATAAACTACAACTGTATGTACTTCAAGGTTTTTAAATACCCTTTTTCTGAATTCAAATTTTTTCTCTCCTGAGAAAATCTTATTTGCGTATTCTGGTTTTATAGATAATAATACCTTCATTTTCCTATCTTCTGCTGTATGCAAAGTTAATTAAATCATTAAACTGTTCGTTGGTCAATTTAGCAAATCCCTTAGGTAAGCTCATTGGGTCAGCAAATATTTTTAAATCTATTAAATTCTTTAATGTTGGCTTTGGTGTTGGTAATGAATGTGCGTAAAGAAAGTTTATGACAAAGGGTTTGTATTTAGGAAATTTGTCCCACCATTTTGTTTTTAAATCATCTTTTGAAATCATTGTCCTCCTGTTACAGCTATTGAAGAAATCATCAAAATCTTTGAAGTTGTTTTTTATGCTCTCAACAATACAGATTGTTGTTACAGTACTTGAAAATATTTTGGGCTTTGTTTCACCAATTCTGTATATGATAACAATGTCACCGGATTTTAAATTTCTGTCTGGTGAGTGTGATATATAAACCTTACTAATTCGATTCCTATGAGGTTCATTCTCGGTATATTTCGCTTTATCCTCTTTTGTGTTAATACTGTCAGGAAACAATTCTGTATGATATTGTGGCTCAATTCTAATCAAATACTTATCAGTTTGTCTTGAAAAGAATGGAAAAGAAAGTTTTGGTTTTTCAATATTTACAGGAAGATTTTTATTAAACTCTCTTATATAGACAAGCTCCTCACCGTTCTGAGTTGTTTTAATGCCATGTTTAGTAAACCCCCAGTCTTCAAGCATTTCGATTAGTTGTTCCTGTTCTGGTCGTTTGTCAAAAATTGTAACATAGATTTCTTCAACCTTAAAAAGTAAAGCATTGTCAAATATGGTTTTCAGAAACCGTTCTCCAATTTTGTAACCATTACCAGTTACTTTCAGAGTCCCGATTTTTAGTCGTTTTTTAGGTTTAAAGACAGGGGTTATCTCAGAATAACTTTCTTCTCCAGCCTTTTCAATTTTTATGAAAAGGAAAGCTATTAGTTGATTGTCGCTGTAACATACATAACAAGGCTCTTCTGCTTTACTGTTAAACCATTTGTCGAACTCTGTATAGTCGTTTCTAAAACTGTCAAAAAAACTGTCTTGCAAATTAACCTCCGCAAAGTCAACTTTTTTTACCGCTAAAACTTTATGCTTTAATAATTCTGGATTTTCAGCTGTTACTTTCTCTAAGAAGGTTTGAATACGAAAAACTTTATCACTTATTCCTAAGAGTTTTGCTTTGGTGTGTATTTTCTTGTCTTCTGAAATTAGCAAATCAACTCGATTTTCAAAAACTTCATTTAAAATTTGTGTGTCATTAAGGTCGTTTTGTAAGTTATCAACTTGCTGGCTTACCTGTTTAATAATATCACTTAAAGGTGCTTGATATTTCAATTGATTGTAACTCTCAATTTTAATATTCATTGTCTTTAAGGCGTTTTGGTCTTTATACCTATTCAACTCCTCAACCGTCAATGGATGAATATATTTTTCGAATTTAAGTTTGTCAAGCCAATTGAAAAGCAGCCCAATGTCAAGGTTGTAAGCCTTATTAGCTTCCCGATGGATAATAATATTGGTGTCGAGTAGTACTTTCATTGTTTTTTAATTGGAAGAAATGAAACAATCCAATTGACCCCTTTTCTGAAAGCAATGGAAAGACTAGGGTAGAAGAAATAAAGCAGAACAGATAAAGCCAAAATGACCGCCAGATAAAATTCAATCGGAGGATAATTAATCATATCTCGCATTGGCACCTCAGAGGGTATCTCATTTCGGATAGCAGGCAAAGCAAATAAAAACCCGCAAATAATATTGATTAATATGGCCACAGCAAATTGACTGGCTCCAATTCTCTCTTTTGTGTAAATAGAAAAGAAGGAATAACTCTCCGAACCACTTTTCTTGCTGAATATTACAATTAGTTCATCTCTTTTCAGCCTTTTGTCATCGAGATAATTTTTGAATGGCTCAAATTCTAATGCTCTAACATTTTGCAGATGCTCTGATTCAAAAAACGTGATGTTGTAATTATTTGGAACAATATGAAAACAAAAGCAGGTCTCGATTGCACAAGGAAAATTACTCTTAAATTCGGTCAAAAGAGAATTGGGAATATTCCTCTCCTCATTAACCTTTAAATCAAAAATGATTGTTGATTTCCCGATACCTTTTTTCTTTGTTGATATTGTTTTGGCCTTAGGCTCAACACCGATCCTAATGTACAAATTGGTCTCTGCATCAGCCTTGGATCTGTAATCACTCAACTCTAAGTCCAGGAGAATTTTATGGTGTTCGAAATCAGAAGTTATATTTGGTGGTATAAGACAAAGTTTTTGTCTCCCGCTAAAATCATGAATTACTCCTCGAGTGTTTTGCCCTCCATCAAAAGAACTGGTATTTGATACTGAGTCATTAAATATAAACCTACTGTTATCCGAACTTTTTAGTTTGTCGTAGAAATCTTTGGTGACACACCCTTTTTCAAACCAAGGAATATATAGCTCCAAAGTCAATTCATCATGGTCTTTAAGACTGCTAGATTTTACTTCTATTCCAAATTCAACTAGTGAAGTATTATTATTGAATTCCCATGTGCATATATGAAATCTTTTTATTTCAATGGATTTGGAATGGGATCTTAAAAAGAATGAATTATCCATTTATTTGAGATTAGAAATTAGATTAATAAGTTTACTGTAATCCCCATCTTTTATTTCAAAAAACGGAACCGTGAGCTTCAATGCTATTTCTCGGGCATATTCTTTTTCAGAGTTTTGCATATTCTTTAAAACATGAAAGTCATAGGCTTTGCTATCTCTCTTTTCTAATCGTTCTTTAATTAAATTAATCTCAGTCGTGACGACTGAAATTAATTTGGGTGCAATATTCTTGAACGTTTCAATTGGTACATTTTCAACCTCACCTTCTGAGTTGAATAAGCAAAAATGGCCATCTAATAAATAGTCTTTATTCTTTTTTAACGTCTTCCTTAGTCCTGTTATCAGTCTGTCTTGTGTATTCTGGATATTCACGACTTTTTTATTGTCAGGTTTGCTTATTTCATCCCACCTTAAAATTTCACTCGCAGTTATATGTACAAAATTCGTTTGCTCACAAATTTTGTCGCAAATAGTGCCTTTTCCAACACCATGAATGCCTCCTATAAAGACTAAATTACTCAAAATAGTTGTTGTCGAACAAAAAGAACATTGGTTACTCTTGAAAACTCTACTTCACTTAATAAGTAAAATTGTTTGATGGTTTTGCTGTGATCTTCATAAAACCATAAAACCAAATATAACCCATATATCACTCTACTCATATTGAAACAACACAAAATCAAAGCCCCTTTTGCCAAGGTGAAACTCGTAGAATGTTGTTTTGTTTTCGGGTTGTGCTTCATAAAAAGCTTTTTCCGACAGGTAAAAAACACCCTTTCTTTTCTCGTTTGAAAACTCGAAAATTTTCTTTCTGCCTTTCTCAATATAGTACGTCAACTGGAAAGGATTGTAAGCCATTTCCTGATAGGGAATAATGGTAGTGCTCAAGGGTAGTTTTTTCTCTGAGTATTCTATTTTCGAATGGAGGGAAAAAGGTTGGTTACCCACTATTTCCAGCATATTGGTTACATGCAATTTATAATTGTCCCGATGCTCATCTTCCAAACGCAACGGCATCACAATGAAATTGAAACCAATCCTGGCAACTACTACAAACAGTATGAAAACAAATATTTTTTGAGTGTTCGCTTTTAAATAGAGGAACAACAGACCTATAAACAAAACAAATAGCACCCCAGTGACCACAGAAATACCTGACACAGTGGAAACCAGCGGCACGAACGGCAATACGGGCATTGCCACTACAAATATTCCTATAAGAAAAATTAGTAGTCCATTTGCCAGCTTTGGCATTTTGGTCTTGTCCAGAGAATAGTTGCAGACAACAAAGGCAAAAAGTGTTGTTACGAACGGAACAAACATATAGAGGTACCTGTCTCTGCTACCGGGAGAAATCCAATAAATAATAATATTGGAAACAAAGAACAATACGATGTATCCGATCCATTGCGATTGTTTTGCTTTTGTGAAAATAGATGAAGTAATAAACAATGGAGCAATGATCAGCCAGGGAGCCAGGATGTCCAAAAGAATCAACGGGAAGGTGAACAAATGGATGATGGATTCGAAAAACGATTTTTCTACTACGGTTCGGTTCGTCGATTCTGTCAGCAGACGAGCCATGTAAGGAATGGCGTCATTTTGTTGGTTGTACAAATAGAAATATCCTCCAACAATAGAAACGAAAAGACCAAATCCAACAAAATGCCAAATATTAAAAAGTTGCTTAAATCGTCGGTGGTAAATGAAAAATGCCAGCAATGTAAATCCCTGAAAGGCCATAGAAGGAATGCCTTTGGTGAGCACACCAACAGCTACCAGAAAATAAGACAACAGGAAAAGCGCCCTATAATTTTCCTTTTCGAAAAACCATAAAATAGTGATGACTTGCAGGTAAACCAGCAGTGAATAAAACATGTCGATTTCTCCCTGGAAGGAAAAATAAAACAGCAAGTCCGTGCTGGTGATAAAAAACAGGGAAGAAAGCACAGCTACCTGGTCTCCCAGTTTTTTCCTGACCACCTTATAATTAATAAATGCGATCAAAAGAAAAGACAATACTGTGGGAATGCGGAGCACCCAATCTTCGTAAGAACTAAACGTTTTGAACAGGGCAACCAGCAGCCAATTGAAAATGGGTGGCTTATTGTAATAATACTCTCCATTGATCGTAGGAGTCAGGTAATTGCCCGTCATTTCCATTTCCAATGCCACCACCCCTCTCCTCGGCTCCTCAAATTTTAATGGCAAATAATCAAGATGCGAAAACAGCGCAAAGGTCAGGAGTAAGAAAAAGACCCGCCAAAAGTATTTTTTGATAAGTGGATCAATGGATTGGTTCATAAAGCTATGAGATCGAAAAAACAAAGATATAATCTATTGTTAAAACTATCGTCCGATCTGTTAATTCCCCATCAGTTTTCTGAGTACAGGAATCCCCTTTGTAAAAAAGGTCTGTACTGCGGCATGTTGCTCATCAGCGCTGGTGATATGTGAAATATCAGAGCTTCTTAAAATAGCACCAATCCAATTGTGTTCATGCCAGAAGCCACCGGTTTCTGATATATCTGGTAATTCCTCTACAGGATATGGCCAAGGGGAAATATAAAAATAGGGTTCATCATAATTGTCGTCTCCTGGCGACATGCCAATGTTAATACTTTTAGAAGTTTCTGGATCGCCGGTATCTACCAGCGTAATCAATGAAGCAATATCAAAATGATGGGGCCAGCATTTCACTTTTGAAGCACCTTCCATATCGGCAGTTATTTCTTTTAAAAGCCAATCTGTATTGTGAAACAATGCTTCGAATTCTCGCCCGGCGGCTTCTCCTTCTATGTTAAACGACTCACGCTTTGCTGTAGGATATTCCGGTATTTCATAAGGCAGACTCAAAGAAAGGTCGCTACTGTTCAGGCCAAGCATGTCTATTTGCTCTTCCAACCACACCATCACATCCACTTGTTTTTCCCCCTGCAAAGGAAAAGAAGAAATGGTATGAAAAAGCTCATCGACCAGATATACCGAAAACTCACTCAAACTGAATGAAGACCTGAAATGTATGTCTTTATCTATCCATCGACCAGCCAACCGCTGTAGTTTTGAATCCCAATCCAAATTGGCATTGATGTCTCCCGGTTGCTCCGGCAAAAAAGACCTACCGATTGATCCTACATTTTGTATGGCTTGATGAAATTGATGTCTGGCAGAAATCATTTCTTCCTTATCCGGAAAAACCAGCAGTTTCCAATCGGTAGTAGTCATGTTGCTATATTTAAATCCATGATAAGTTTAATACAAATGCTTCAACTTCTCAATGAAATACGCTTAGTTTTTACTTAAGTTATCCCCTTCGATTTCCTTGGAAGGTAATCCCTTTAATAGTTCTGAAAATAGAAATTGCGGTAGAATCTGTAAGTCCAGAAATAAAATCTGTCACGTAAAGCATACTCTCATAAACGGTATTTTCTTTTTCTTCAAGTTTGTATTTTGTATAATCAGGCAACAACCGATACATACTTTCATGGCGATGAGAATAGGAATCTTTTGAATAAAACTTCAAAAAGACTGCTTCCACAAAAGATTCCAACAAACCACTGATCACTTCAAAACCTGCGGCTTCTTTTTCCAGCACTGGACGACATCTATAGATCCGCTCTACCGAAAATTTCCCGATTTCGTCCAAAGCATCCGATGCAGGAATGTTGTTTGTCAGAGCCCTATCAAATTTTCCTGATAAGATCTCACTTTCATTTTCCAAAAACGTTTCCGTGACCTGTTGTACCAATTTTTGAATGGTCACAGCCCTCAGTACGCCGATTTTTTCCTTTTCACCAGGAATGGCTGTCAGTTTTTCGGGCATAAACCTTTCCTGCAAAATATTGGCAAGGAAACCTTCAGCCTCTTGATAGCTTACCAAGCCTAGTCCAAAACTATCTTCTAGGTCAATGATATTGTAACAAATATCATCGGCAGCCTCCACCAAAAATGCCAGCGGATGACGACACCATATTTTTTCTGAATCTGATAGTGATTGTAGATTTAAAGTTTCTGCCAGGCTTTCAAACTCGGCAT
The DNA here is from genome assembly GCF_040151475.1 of Reichenbachiella sp. MALMAid0571. NCBI lineage: Bacteria > Pseudomonadati > Bacteroidota > Cytophagia > Cytophagales > Reichenbachiellaceae > Reichenbachiella > Reichenbachiella sp. MALMAid0571. The sequence continues at coordinate 83,429 of NZ_JBDKWG010000144.1, forward strand.
TTTCACTTTGGAAAAAACCATATTTTTTCTGGCTCTTTCTGATCTTGTCTCTGGAAGAAACCAAAGAAGGTCGGGGGTATTTTGTAAATGCTCCCAAAGTAGCTTTGGTGATGTTTAGTCCTTGCAGGTTGTTGCGGATCAACAACCGAAAGCCCTGGGCATTGCCTTCAAAATTGATCAGATCACTCCATTCGGCATCAGAAACTTCATTTTTGATTTTGTTGCTTTTGGGATTGCTTTTGAAAAAATCGGAAATTGCTTCCTCACCCGAATGACCAAATGGTGGATTGCCCACATCGTGAGCCAGAGATGCCGCTCCGGTGATCGCACCAAAATCAAATGCAGTGATATTTTTAAAATCCGGATTCCGATTGATTATCTCAGCACCTACATTTTTGCCCAGTGACCGGCCAACACTTGACACTTCCAAACTATGTGTAAGCCTGGTGTGTACAAAATCTTGTTCGGGTAAAGGAAAAACCTGGGTTTTGTCCTGCAATCTCCTGAAAGGCTGAGAAAATATAATCCTGTCGAAATCAACTTCAAATTCACTTCTGATGGGAGCATCACTTTTTTTCTTTTTATCGCCAAAACGCTCTTCAGAAATTAGTTCTTTCCAATTCATCCTTTTCTGTTTACAAGTTTGGCAGATGCCTGAGCAGAAGCAAGTACTGTAATGTCGGTCAAAGCAACATTGACTGGTCGATCCACAGCAAATTTCACTACTTCAGCGATATCCTTAGCCGTCAGCGGGTCTAATCCTTTATATACATTTTCTGCTTTTTCAGTGTCTCCTTTAAATCGTACATTAGAAAATTCCGTCTTAACCAAACCGGGATTGACGGAGGTTACCTTGATATTGTAAGGATTAAGATCTAATCTCATTCCCTGTGTGGCTGCATCTACGCCAAATTTGGAGGCACAATAGACATTGCCATTTTCATACACTTCCTTTCCGGCAATAGAGCTTATATTCACGATGTGTCCGGATTTTCTTTCCACCATACCAGGCGTAATGGCTCGGCTGACGTAAAGCAGTCCTTTTAGATTTGAGTCTATCATAGCATCCCAATCCTCTACATTTCCTTCATGTATTGGCCCGAGTCCATGCGCATTTCCAGCGTTGTTTACCAAAATATCTATTTCCGTCCATTCTTTGGGTAATGAACTTATAGCAGCATTTACTTCCGCATTGTTTCTTACATCAAATTGCAGTGAGATGACTTCCGTTTTCTTTTCGAGTTCCGATTTCAGTCCATCAAGTTTTTCCTGCTTTCTGCCACATATTATAAGAGCATAGTTATCGGCCAGTTCCCGGGCGATGGCTTCCCCTATTCCTGAAGTGGCTCCTGTCACCAAAGCTATCTTTTTCATTTCTGTTCTGTTTTTCATTCAAAAACCTAAATTAAGCAAAAGGAATAAGTATGAATAAATCTATGTGAAGTATCCTACTATTTTTTAGCACGTTTTTTGTCTTAACGGGAATACAACTAAACGCAAACAATATGAAAGCTCTAAAAACGGTGCTTATAATTTGCATCATCCCGATCCAGCATTTATTTGCTCAGATAGCACAGGAAGACATTTTCAACCATAACATTATTTTCAAAGACGCATACACGAATGCCAATTTTCAGGAAGCCAACAATGAATTGAACTGGCTTTTGGAAAATGATCCCGAGCTCAGTGAAAACGTATTTATCAAAGGAGTAAAGGTACTGGAAGCCATCATGAATGAAACCTCCGATAATGAAACTTTGGACAAGCTACAGTTAAAATCATTATCGCTTTACCAACGAAGGTTTGCAGAATTTGGAAACTCCGAGAAAGTGAAAAACCTTGAATTGACTGCATCCTACAAATACTGGATCAACCGACCAGAAAAATACAATGACCTGTTGAAGTTGTTTACGACGAACGTAAGTGAGTTTCCAGAGATGGTTTCCAATCCCAATTTGCTGGCTTTCATGGATGTAATGAGAAGGTCAAAAGCAACAGGTATTCAATTGTCGGATGAGGAAATTATTTCGGAATATGATGCCATTTCCTCTTTGGTCGAATCCAGAAAATCAATTACGGATGATTCGGATATATACATGGCAAAAATTGATGCCATGTTTACGAATCTGGTAGTATTGGACTGTGCCATGTTGGAAAACAGGTATGGCAATTCGTTATCAGACGATTTTGAGGCAGTTGGTTCGGCCAAACTTTATTTGAAACTGGCTTTGAAATCAGATTGCAAGAATAGCGAGTCATTTGACCGTGCATTGGGATATGTCATAAAATATGATCCAAGCCTAAAGCTTGTACTTTACAAAGCCCGTAGAGTTTTGGCTCAGAAAAAATTAGAAGAAGCTGAAAGCCTTTTTGGTAAAGCTCTGGCATTTGAAATGGATGCCGAAACAAAATCTGATATATACATCCATTTAGCTAAAATTTATACTCTCAGGGAGGAAAAGGAAAATGCCAGAATGTTTGCTTTCAAAGCAATCAAAAACAACGGAAGCAAAGAAGCACATTCGCTTATTGGCAATCTGTACATGTCCAGTTTTTCGGAATGTGCCGATGGTAAAGACATTGTGAAAAGACGGGCTATATTCATAGCTGCGTATAACCAATTCGAACTTGCGGGCGACACCAGGAATATGGAAATAGCCCAAGCAAGTTTTCCTTCTTCAGAGGAGATCCACTCTAATCTTTATCAGGTGGGGCAAAAAATAGACGTTGAATGTTGGTTCAATGAAAGTGTAGAATTGAAGCGCAGGTGATGATTATTGTATCGGATCAGTGGTAGATTCACTGGTTCGGTACAATACTTTTCTCGCATCAACTTCCCGTAGTTGTTCCTGAATATCTGCTATCAATCCCATATCCACATCAGCATCGGCTTTTAGCAATACAATCATTTGGTCTTTGTAGTTTTCAGGCAACTCCGCTTTTGCAGCAGTTGCCCACTGAGCAATGTCTTTGATTTCCAGATACCGCTTTCCGTCCGATATTCTTGAAGTTACGCCAAGTTTTTGGCTTTTTGGAAAACCAATTACCAACTCTTTTATCAGAAATTTCATTTCAGGTTTGACTAAATTTTCTGCATTGGGTACTTTGTATGCCAACAGTTCTGCATTGGGTTTGATAGTAGCACTCACCATAAAAAAGAACAGCAATAAAAAAACAATATCCGGTAGGGAAGAGGTTGATATTTGAGTTTTTCGAGACGCTTTTTTTCTAAAATGTGCCATAGGTTAAATGGTTGGTTCAGCAATAGATATATTCATAGGGATACCCTCCTTGGACTTTAAATACAACTGGTTTTGTTGAGGGTCACTTTGCTTCAGCTTTAAATATTCCTTCTTTGTCAGTCCTATATTTTCTGCATAAATCTCAAAATATGCTGCTTTCAATTCATCAAGCACCTGTATAAAAGAAGCGTATTTCGTCCCTCTACTTGTTTTCAATGAAATAGTAGCCTTTTTTGGGCTTTCTGATAAATGCTCCTGTTTGCCATTGTTCAATACAAATGCCTTTATTTCATCCCTGAGCCCAACCAGATCTTTTCTATACTCTCCCTCAATAAGGATTTCCTGTCTGGAATTGACCATGACTTTAAAAAGGTTTCTTTCTTTGATCGGAGGGCTGGTAGAATTGTCCTCTTTTTTACGTGGCAACTGTAAGTCCAACCCTTTCTCTTGCAACAAGGTAGTGGCTACAAGAAAAAATATGAGGAGTAAAAAAGCTATATCCGCCATCGAACCTGTATTTACTTCCTGATCGTGTTTTCGTTTTCTGATTTTCATAGGAATGCTTTTTTTCTAACAATCCAATGGTTAATAGAAAGTCACATTCACCTAAAAACCTTCTGATCGAAGCAGATGCAACAATTGACTAGTTGATAAAACTATATATATAGTTTGCACAACAATTATTTTAGTTTTATGTTTGTTTATATGAAACCGATGACAAGCAAAGAAGAAGAAATAATGCAGGTAATATGGAAGCTTAAAAAAGCTTTCGTCAAAGAGATTATTGAAGAACTACCTGAGCCCAAGCCTCATTACAACACAGTTTCTACTCTGGTGAGAAACCTGGAAGAAAAGGGATTGCTCCTATATGATGCTTTTGGAAATAGCCATAGGTACTATGCAGCCATACCGCAGGATTTGTACCGAAAGAAAAAGCTCAAAGAGCTAATGGGCGGCTATTTTGACAATTCATTCAAAAACCTTGTGACGTTTTTTACCAATGAAGAATCTCTGTCACAAGAAGAACTAACAGAACTCTCAGAGCTGATCAATAAAGGCCTGAATAAACCAAAATAAAATGGAATATCTATTCAAATCGACCGCTTGCCTTGGAGCTTTGACTTTGTTTTACTGTTTATTAGTCAAAAACCTGACTTTCCATAAGATGAACAGGTTTCTGCTGGGCGCAGTTTTTATACTGACATTAACCTTGCCGCTGGTTAATTATGACTTGCCTTTTGACCCTACAAAATACGTGTCTTTTGATTATTTCAAAGTCCAAGATACTTATACATATGAAGATAATAGTTTTTTCACCGAAGCTGTAATCACTAGTAGTTCAGAATCAACCATAAATAAGCCGACACCCATAGAAATTGAAGAAAGCCAATCCTACTTATCGCAATACAGTATCTGGGATTATGCTGCTTTGGTCTATTTGATAGGGTTGACTTTTTTTCTTACACGCTTTGTGATACAATGGATTTCGTTGTTTAGATTTTTTTCTTCAGCCCATAAAATAGAAGGACGACATTCTACTCCATTTTACACTTCTATGACCGAAGTGCCTCCTTTTTGTTTTTTCAATAGAATAGTAATCCCGTCTAGTTTTTTGACCCACCCCGAGTTGGATCTTATTTTATCACATGAAAAAATACATCAAAGAAATGGACACACCTATGACATCTTCATAGCCGAGATGGTCAAAGTGATACACTGGTTCAATCCTTTTGCCTGGCTGTATAACCGAATGGTAAAAGAAAATTTGGAGTACCTGACCGACAGCCATATAGTAAAAACCGGGCACGACAAACAGGAATATCAACACTGCCTTGTCAATACGATCTTGAACATGCAACCAGTACCTTTGACAAATTGCTTTGCCAGTTCACTGATCAAAAAACGAATAGTCATGATGAACAAAAAGCAAAACCGCAAGATTGCTGCAATTCGATATGCCTTGATATTGATACCGCTTTTTGTGTTGACTTCATTTTTTAATGATGGTATAGAACAAGAAATCACTTCTGAAACATGGGAAGATAAGATCGAAAATTTTGAGGAATATCATTTTATTGTCGGTCCAAAAGCAACAGTGGAAGAGTTGACACAGCTTAAAGAGGATTTGGCAGAACAACTAGAGGTAAAACTGGTATTTGACGAATTGAAATTCAATGATCACCTTGAAATCAGTTCCCTAGTCGCTACCTTTTACTCCGGAGGAAGTAAACTCAGTATAAATGCTGGGAATGAGGTAAAAGACAAGGGCATTTATCCTATTTATTTTAAAAAGACTAATGAAGAAGTAGGTGTAGGCAGGCTTCATAGGGAACCTGCGACTCAAATTCTAATTAAGGAATTTAAGAAAAAGGCAGAAGTATATTTATATGGAATTACTAAAAAAGATTTTGAAACTCTTGATCTGGAGAATTCATCTTCAAACGAAGTAGGGGACGTAAAATATAAATTTCTCATTGATGAAACTCCTTCTGAAACGATAAAGAAACAAAACCTTTTTCCTCTAAACCCATTGCATATTCAAGAAATTAGAGAAAGCTTATCAACGGATTCAGACGGAAATAAGACAATGACTGTATACATCAATTTGAAGTCCGAAGAAAAAAGAAGCCTTCCATTTAATGAATATCCTGAAAGCTGGAAAGACTACAAATCTTCAGTCACATATAATCAGCTTAACGAAGCTAGGATCAAAAATTTTCGTGGACAAATAGAGCGACTTCCATTCCCAGCAAAATACTTTATTGATGGCCTGCCTACAACCAGTAATGTCCTTGATGAATATGAAAACCTTGAAAAGGTTGAAATGGAAACTTATTACTTATCCCCAAATATAAACATGGCTCCAGTCACTCAATTTACCGAAGTAAGGGTCAGTACCAAAAGGAACAAAGCAGATATTGAAAAGAAATAATTAGGCAAAAAAACTTAAAACATGGAATATCTATTGAAATCGACTGCTAATCTTGGTGTTTTGAGTGCTGCAAACCATATCCAAAAAGATGGACTTTAAATATGCATTGAACGAAAAAAGATTGATCATTTCATTTTGATGGTGTTATCCGATAAGCCCTCCATGAGTTGTTTGGATAATATTGAGCGGATAAGTCTACAGTATCAATCATTTGTAGATACCTCTTGGAGGGTTTTCATTGGCTGTATTGACTTCTCAACATCACTTGAAGATTGGTTGATTTCAAACTTCACAAACCAGACTACTGCCAACACAGAAAAGACATGATAAAACACCATGAAATAGGTACCGAATGGCAATAGATTTTCAATACTAAACCAGCTTCCGTAAAACCATATTATAGCCAAACCAAACACACTTTTAATACTTTCAGTAAAAACTGCAGCAGGTTTTCTGTCCATGAGTGTGGTAAAAGAAAAAATGGTTAGGAACAGGAAGGTTCCATACAAATAGAGATTTGCCAATTTCAAGTCAGGCAAAACGACAAGCATGTGCAGCATCAATAGCAGGGTGATAGTAAATTGAACCCATGACCAAACCTGAAGCGAAGTGGATGCTGCTGTGTCATATTTCACCTGAGTTGATGGGTCGTCAATAATCTCAATGGGATATTTGTCCCTGACATCTTCCGGTCTCCATCCTGTAGGCATAAACCATAGTCGCATTTTGTCCCAATAGCTTTTTGCCCGCCAGGCATCTTGAATCAGCAGCCAGAGATGTTGAAAATTGATGATGATTGGATTCCATGTTCTTGCTGGTTTTTTAACGCCATAGACACAAGGCACTTCATCCAACTCTTCTTGATAAGTACCGAACAGCCTATCCCAAATTATAAAGATTTGTGATAAATTTTTATCAAGGTATTCCTTATTGATGGCATGGTGTACCCGGTGTATCGACGGGGTAACTAAGATATACTCCAGTATTCCGAGTTTAGGGATGTGCCTCGTATGGTACCAAAACTGTAAGAACAAATGGATGGGAGAAATAGTGGCAATGACTTTCGGAGGTAAACCGATTAATGCCGCCGGAATAAGAAATATGGCATAAATAGAAAGTGTATCGGAGATGGACTGCCGCAACGCACACGGCAGGTTAAATTCTTCCGAACTATGGTGGATGACATGGTAGTTCCAAAAATAATTCATGAAATGAGACAGCCTGTGCATACAATAGCCGGCAAAATCTATGGCTATAAAACTCAAGACATAAACCAGAAATGTTCCTTTGATCTGAACGATCTGAAAATGTTCAACCAACCAGGAATAGCCAATGACTACCACTGTCAGCCCCAATACATTTTTAATGGTATTGGTAACACCGGAACTTAAACTGGAAATAGTATCAAAGCTTCTGAGTGTTTGCTTTTTTATCATCCAGCCATATACAAATTCTATAATGACCAGCACCAGAAATGCCGGAATGGCAATCAATAGAACTTTGGCGTATGCTTCCATACGGGGTGAAATGTTGTTGAATTAGTAATTTAGCGTATTGGTATGATATTGTCAATTGCTTTTACTCAGGTAGAGTAAATCCCGTCTTCTTCTATACGAATGGCTTTTTGTTTGTATAATCCTCCAATCGCTTTTTTGAAGAGTTTTTTACTCATTCCCAATTGCTCTTTGATGTCATCCGGATTGGATTTGTCATTCAATGCTAAAAACCCACCGTTAAATTTCAGGTTTTCAAGAATAATCTGTGCGTTAGGCTCTACATTTTCATAACCTTGTTTTTCCAGGATTATGTCAATTTTTTTATCCGGACGAACTTTTTTTACAAAGCCAGTGGTTTTATCTCCCGGAGCTATGTTCTTGAATATTTCATTGTCGTAAATCAGACCCTCATATAAGTGGTCAATGATTACATTGTATCCTATGTCTGTTTTTTTGCAGATCAGTAAATCTACTTGTTGGCCTTCTTCCAACTGAATGTCGTCTTTTTCGGCAAATTCGGTAATCTTCATAGAAGCGGCTATTCGCTCAGTTCTGGGATCGAAATACACAAAGACAAATACCCAGCTACCTGCCTTAATTACACCCGATTGTTCCCTGTATGGAAGCATCAAATCCTTTTCCAATCCCCAATCCAAAAAAGCACCCATGCTATTCACATCCTTTACCTGCAAATAGGCAAATTCATCTGTTTTGGCAAATGGTACTAATGTTGTGGCAATAATTCTGTCCTCAGAATCCTTATATATAAAGACCTCAATGGAGTCTCCCACTCCCAGATTTTCTGGTGCATACTTTTGAGGGAGCAACACATCATTGTCTTCATCGTCTCCCAGGTAGAAACCAAATTCTACATGCCTTAATACTTCGAGTGTATTGTCTTTGCCTACATGGATCATTGATACAAAGTTATGTTAATTAATACCAACATTTTAACATTTGTCGTTTTCACCTGACTATAATTGAGACAGTTTATGATGTAAATTGCACTTCTTGTAGCTCAATAAAACAGAATGTGCTAAATTTGAAGTTGCGGCATTTAGTTTTAGGGCATTTGCGTTCATTTTTCCGTTAAGTACTTTCTTAAAAACAGCTATGAAATTAGAAAAAATTAGTTTTGCAAACCATCAGGACGTTGAGTTTATAAAGACTCTACGTACCCGCGTGTCGGATTATTTCAAAACAAAAAATATTTCACGCTACGGAAATGCCAAAATGGTGGTGAAGTCCGTTTTCATGTTGTCGCTCTTTTTTGGCCCTTATATTTTGATGATCAGTGGTGTTGTCAGTTCACCTCTCGCTATTTATAGTATGTGGTTGCTGATGGGAGCCGGAATGGCCGGAATAGGAATGTCCATCATGCATGACGCAAATCACGGAGCTTACTCTAAAAACAAAGTGGTAAACAAACTAATGGGTATTTGCTCTGACTTAGTAGGGGCAAGTAGTACAAATTGGAAAATTCAGCACAATGTCTTACATCATACTTATACTAATGTGGACGGTATGGATGAAGACATTGATCCTAGTGGTGTAATGCGTTTTTCTCCGCATCAGAAATGGTATAAAATTTATAAACTTCAACACATTTATGCCTGGTTTTTTTATGGAGTAATGACCTTGTTTTGGGTAACAGCCAAAGACTTTTCATCTTTATACAAATACCGAAAACTAGGTCTCAATATCAACTATGGGAATATTAACAAGTTACTGATAGAATTGATCGCCTGGAAAAAATTCTATTATGGCTATATTCTGGTATTGCCCCTGATTTTTCTTCCTGTACCATGGTGGCAGGTACTTTTAGGTTTTTTTAGTCTGCATTTTATTTGTGGTATTATACTATCCTGCATTTTTCAATTGGCACATGTGATGCCAGATATGGAGTACCCTGAAATCAACGAAAGTGGTTCATTGGAAAACAATTGGGCAATTCATCAAATACTTACTACAGCCAACTATTCACCTAAAAGCAATATTTTATCATGGTTTATAGGAGGCCTGAACTATCAGATTGAACATCATCTTTTTCCAAACATTTGCCATGTTCATTACAAAAATATTTCTAAGATTGTGAAAAAGACTGCTTTGGAGTTTAATCTTCCCTATCGTTCACAACCTACATTCGTGTCTGCTTTGTGGAATCATATCAAAATGTTAAAAAGACTGGGATCTTATCAATTGGCAGAAGTGAAAGCTTAAAAGCAGCGGTCACTGATTAGTTGTAGATGTCTTTTCTGTGCCCCACTTTTCGAATGTTTACAATTCTTATTGAATCTTTAATAGAATATATAACTCTGTAATTTCCTGTTCGAATTCTCCACAAATCTTCATCACTACCTCTTAACTAGGTCGTGGATTTTCCGATAAATTGTCTATAGAATTAACTATTTTGGGTAGCATCGAAGAAGGTAATTTCAGCATTTCCTTTGCTGCTTTCTTCTTAAATGTAATTTGATACATTATAACTTACCTGAAGCTTTTAATTGGTTTTTCAGTTCTTCCCAGCTAAGTTCATCATCGTCCTTTCTACTTTCAGCTATGATCACATCCAGTAAATCCTCTACTTTGTCTTGATGAGTTTCAAGATGATCTATATCTATTTGCACAAACCGTTTGTTGTGCGTTTCGTCTTTGATAAATGTTACTCCTTTCATGATTGTTGTAATTTTAGATAGTAAAAATACTAATTTCAATACTCATTCGAGTTTTGTTATTGAGTTTTGTTTACCTAAATAGGGTTCGCCACTTATTGTGGTTTCTTAAAAAAACTATTTGGTATTCCAAGACCCAGTACTATTTCGTTGATGATTACATTGGTGGTTTTTCCTTTGCTTCTTATTTCATATTCCATGGGGATGTTTATGCCACTGAGCGGTTTATAGTTTTTGAAAAAAGCTTCCTGATATACATATCTTTCGTTCCCTTTATCTTTTTCTATCGTTTTAAAGACTTGGAAGGAAACCGGATTGATATAATAATAGGTAAGCCTACTCTCCATAGTGTTTACCTGGATTACTAAATATAGTTCTTCATCAGAGGTTTGCTCACCAATATAGACCATTTCTAAGCTGTCTTTTTGAGCGATATATAAAGGACTGTCAATATTTGGAGAGTTCACCAGTTTTGAAATTTCTGATGGAGTCATTTCCTGTTGTCCGGTGTTTGTGATACACCAATATTCTGCACCATCAAAGGAATAGATAAATTGATGTTCCTGCCATTTGCCATCCATTCTTACTTTATTCGGTCGTTTCCTTGTTACTTCATATTTTCTCTGGTCACTAAGTCCTTTAATTTCCGTAACAACCAACTGCATAGAACGAATCGAAGACACCTGCTCCTGTCCCCAGGATTTAAAATGTTTTTCAAGAATCGTATTGATATTTTGACTCATTAGCACATTCGGGTGAATTCCAACCCAAATGACAAGAGTAATAGCAATGGTTTTAAAAGTTATCATGAAAATGGTTTTTTTACTAAAGCTCATTCTATAAAAATAGCCTTGTCTTTATTGACATATAAATTGAATGTAAATCAGTTTTTCAGCAATTCAAATCTCCTGAGTCAGTTTTTTCTTATATTCGGAGATAGTTGGGTTTTGTTGTGACTAATCCAATATTTGAACGTTGTTATAAGAAATTCATACATGATCAGACTTAACTCCATTTTTATGTATAAATACCTCATTTTATTTTTTCTGCTTCCAATATTATCAGTTGCCCAAGAGGATAAAGGTTTTGAAAAGGCTTTTAAAGCTTACGATAAAGGCGATTATGAAAAAGCCCTGGATTTGTTTAACAAGATAGAAGAATCACAATCATCCAATGCTGAATTTTTCCTGTTCAGGGGCATTTGTTTTTCAGAAACAGGCAATGATGTAAAAGCGATTGCTGATTATAATTTGGCCATTGAAATAGATAATGAATATCCCGAAGCATATAACCAAAGGGGTTTTTCCTTCTTTTCTCAGGGAAATGATTCGCTGGCGATTAAAGATTTCGATAGAGCCATTGAGCTTAATCCTGAGATGGTGGAAATATATATGAATCGTGGCTCTGCAAAATATGATGCGGGAGATACTAAAGGTGCATGTGAGGATTGGAAAACGGCAAAGGTAAAAGGCCTGGGTATAGCCGACCAACTCATAGAACAACTGTGTAAATAGATAGCTCTAAAGCTAAAATATAAAGATGGGTGTTTATATTCTCAAAAGACTAATCACGATAATTCCATTTGCCTTGCTGGCAGTTCTTTTGGTTTTTATTGTCTTCGAGTCTTCATGGAATCCCGATCCTTTAGAATATCAAAACGGCTCCCATTTGGATTTCACAGATCAGCAAAGGATCGAAAAAATCAACTGTGAACGGAGAAAGGATTTACACCTGGACTGGCCTGTTTTCTATTTTTCCATTACATCAGCTGCTATTCCCAAAGACATTGGAAGTATATGTAACTACTACGAACGTGATCTTTTGGAAACGCTTTGCCTCCGCAATGGAAATACTCTAGGAGCGCAAAATTTTGTAGAACTTTTAACACAAAAAATCAAAGAAACCGGCAACAATGATCTGGATCAAATCTTTAGAGCAAATGCACAATTGGAGATTGAAAGTGCGGTTTCAACATTCCCAACACTGAATCAAGCATTTTTAGAATACAGTAAGCATGATCATTTCCATAAAATTTTAATTCCACGTTTTGAATTCCATTTTGCGCAAAATAGATTTCATGCTTGGTTAAGTGATTTGCTAAAATTTGATTTTGGAAACTCCACATTGGACAACCAGCCTATAGCAACGAAACTCAACAAAGCACTGGCTAATACTCTTATCTTTACGATACCTGCGGTCTTCTTTATTTTTTCGATTTCTATTTTCACAGGCCTCTATCTTTCAATCAAAAAAGGCAAACTAAATTCAATAATGTCAAATGCACTGTATGTGATAGATGCCATCCCATTGATTTGGCTTTCAATTATATTCATACTGCTGTCCGCATACCTGGGTATGGGTTACTCAACCATGAGCTTTGGTTCGAACTCATTTTTGGACACACTTTCCCGATACGGTTTGCCCATCTTTACTTTGGTTTTGGCATCTGTACCTTATGTCAGTAAACAAATCCAGCAAACCATTCTAAAATCGAAAAATGAACCTTTTGTAAAAACAGCTATTGCCAAAGGATTATCTGAAAAAGTGATTTTCACAAAACACATTTTGCCAAATGCGGCACTTCCTATCGTCATACTTTTTTTCGATTATCTGGCGTATGCTTTCGGAGGTGCTTTTGTAGTAGAGTTGGTTTTTTCCATCAACGGCATTGGTATGTTGATGGCAGATTCGGTTTTAGCTAATGATTTACCTGTCATATCAGCCATCATCTTATACCTGATTTTTATTAAGATGATATTAACACTTCTGAGTGATGTAGCCAGCTATTTGATCAATCCATCTATTAAATTTTAGTCGCAAATGGGAAAGATCGCAAGCATATTTTTCAATTATACCACAATAGTTTACCTGACTATTGTTCTCATTTTGTGTGTGTTTTCAAACCCAATATTAGGCATACTGGGATTGGATACAAATCTTCATTTGGATCATACCAATGTTGCCCCATCATTGAGTGGCACATATCTTCTGGGCAGTGATCATTTGGGTAAAGATGTTTTTGCCATGTTGTTGAGCGGCACAAAGTTTTCTATTGCCATAAGTTTGTGCTCTGCGCTATTGGCTTCAATTATCGGAGTGGCAGTTGGCGTACTATCCGGTTTTTATGGGGATGACAAACTGAAAACAAGCAGAAGTAATTTGTTTGTTTTATTAGTCCTTTTTCCTTTTGCCATTCATTATCTAAACCTCTCTCGAAAAATGGAGACCAGTTCAGGTTCTCTAATTCTGGTCTTTTTTATTATCATCTTTCTGTTACTTTGGAAATTACTGAATTTCCTCTTGAAAAAAATTCCTGTATTGAAACGGTCGTTATCCATTCCAGTCGATTTTATTAATATGAAATGGATAGAGATATTATTCGCCATTCCGACCTATTTTTTGTTACTGGCATTGTCCGGAGTATTTTCTCCTTCAGTCTATTCTCTTGTGGCAATCATTGGTATTACCTCATGGCCCAAAACGGCTTTGTTGACCCGGTCTGAAATGCTGAAAATTCGAGAAATGGATTTTATGCATTCCCTCAAATTGTCAGGAATTCCATGGTATCAAATCCTGTGGAAACACGCAATTCCCAATGCCATAAGTCCTGCCATAGTCGATTTTGTCTTTTTCGCATCAGCACTATTGGTAATAGAATCAACCTTGTCATTTATTGGTATCGGACTTCCTGGCGAGATTATTTCCTGGGGGAAAATATTGACTGGTTTCAAATATAATTCAGCCAGCTGGTGGACTGCTCTATTTCCAGGAATGACCATTTTAATTACCATACTATCGTTTCACAGAGCAGGAAAAATGGTGAATAGGCAATAAATATTTTACAACTGCTTTGCTTCGGCAATCAACTCTGCCAGATCTTTCACTTTGACTTGTTCTTCCTGCTCTTTGTTTTTCACACCGTCTGAAAGCATTGTCATACAAAACGGACAAGCAGATGCAATCACATTGGCTCCTGTTGCCAATGCCTCTTCTGTTCGTTCAATGTTTATTTCTTTATCGCCCTTTTCGGAATCTTTAAACATTTGTGCACCTCCTGCTCCACAGCACAGGCCTTTGGTTTTGCAGCGTTTCATCTCTACCAAATCTGCATCCAATGTTTTTAAGACCGCTCTTGGGGCTTCATAAACCCCGTTGGCACGACCAAGATAACAGGAATCATGATAGGTAATCTTTTGGCCTTTGAAAACACCTCCTCCTTCTATCACAATCTTACCTTCATTGATAAGTTGTTGAAGAAATGCCGAATGATGAATGACTTCATAATTGCCTCCAAGGTCTGGATATTCGTTTTTCATTGTATTAAAACAATGAGGGCATGCGGTTACTATTTTTTTGATATTATAAGCATCCAACAACTGGATATTGGACATGGCCTGCATCTGGAACAAAAACTCGTTACCTGCTCTTCTGGCCGGATCTCCGGTACAAGACTCTTCCTCACCCAACACTGCAAAGTTGATTCCTATATGGTTTAGAATCTTGGCAAAAGCAATGGTTACTTTTTTATAGCGGTCGTCGAAAGAACCCGCACATCCTACCCAAAATAAAACTTCCGGACTTTTTCCCTCTGCTACTAATTCTGCTATCGTTGGGGTTTTATATTCCATTTTTTCCATGAGCTTATTTGTTCAGTTCTTCTTTCCACTTAAACCTATCCGAGGGAGCGAATTTCCAAGGAGCAAAATTCGTTTCTATATTTGAAAACATTGAATTCCAGGAAGCTGGAGACCCTGATTCTTCCATAGAAACATACCTTCTCATTTCCAGAATAATTGACAATGGGTCAATGTTTACCGGGCAGGCTTCCGTACAGGCATTACAACTGGTACAGGCATTTATTTCTTCCTTTGTAATATAGTCACCCAACAAAGTTTTGTCTTTACCTTCCCCTTTGCCAATTTCTTCTATGCGGTCTCTTGTATCCATCATGATTTTTCTGGGAGAAAGTAACTTGCCAGTTTGATTGGCAGGGCATTCGGAAGTACACCTTCCACACTCAGTGCATGTGTAGGATTCCATCAGGCTTTTCCAGGTCAGGTCAGTGGCATCCTTTGCTCCGAATCTGGAAACTTCCGTTGGAGGAGTTTCTGCTTCTGTAGTCATGCCGAGCATCATTTTCACTTCATTGGTTACTTCATCCATATTTCGGATTTTACCCTTGTTCCACAAATTAGAATAGTAGGTATTGGGAAAGGCCAAAAAGATATGAAGGTGTTTCGAGTAAGTCACGTACACCGCAAAACCAAGGATACCTATAATATGAAACCACCAGGATGCTCTCTCTACAAAAATTAAGAAAGGAGTTTCAAAATGAGAAAATATGGGGATCAGCAAGCCACTAAAGAAAAAGCTTCCTGTTTGAGTATAACCCTCAACACCTCTGCTTTGTAGGATTTGATCTGCTGCATTCATTTTCAGAATGGCCATCATCAAGGTGATTTCTATTATCAGAATAAGATTGGCATCCATCGCAGGCCACCCTTTCATCTCAGGTTTTACCAATCGGTCAACTTTTAATATATTTCTCCTAACAAGGAATACAATACAAGAAAACGTAACCAGCACCGCTAAAAACTCGAAGAAATTCAAAGCAACTGTATAAAAGCCACCAAGGTAAGAGGCAAATATCCTGTGTGTACCAGCCAATCCATCGATCACGAATTCCAGCACCTCTATGTTAATGACCAAAAATCCGACATAAATAAGTAAGTGCAAAAAAGCAGGTATCGGTTTTTTAAACATTTTGCCCTGACCAAAAGCTACCAAAAGCATCGTTTTCAAACGCTCTTCTTTGTTTCCGGATCTACCCAGGTCTTTTCCCAGTAAAATATTTTGTCTAATTCTATTGATCCTTTTAGTGAGGAAATAGCCTGCAATAGCTATTATGATCATGAATGCTACTTGTGAAATCCAATTCATATTCTAATCTAAATATTCTTTATCAAATAATAAATAAAAGCTTTGCGTGAATTACTTTTATTTATACTTTTGCACCTCTTTAACGGGGTGATGTAGCTCAGTTGGTAGAGCATCGGACTGAAAATCCGTGAGTCGGTGGTTCGAGCCCACTCATCACCACAATAATTTTAAGACCTTTCTTTAACTGGAAAGGTCTTTTTTTATTTATATCAAATATAGCATTTTCTGCAAAAAGTATGCATGCATACTTTTTTTAATTCGTCTTTACGTGAAAAAATACAGCAAAATGGTTAGGTTATAAATCAATCTTACTCTACCACAATAGTACCTCCGCCGCTATAGGAATGATACTCTCCGTTATACATGGCGTCAGCACCAATCGGTCCCATTTGATAAGTGCCTTTAGAAACTGCCCGAACTACATAATAGTAGTTTCGGGTTACATTTTCTGCTGTTAAAAAATACGTGATTCTATCGTCTCTAATATCCACATAATCTGAGGTGGAGGCATTCTTGATCCACTCTGTTCCGGGCACTTCTGCGATCCTTGGATTTTCAATCTCAAAACCTGCTGGCAACATGTCGGTCATTGCCACATTTTCTACAATTTTATTGTTGGATGCCTGTATCGATAGATTGATGACAATAAGGTCATTTTGCTTGAATTTATTACTTCTGATTTCTCTCCCATTTCTATCGAAAAACTGCTTTCTCACTTTTAGAAAAGAATCTTCCTTCTTATAGCTTCCATCCATACTGATTCCCTCCGTTTCCCAAAAATAATACAAAGAGCCATTGCCCGATGTTTCTATACTCAGGTCATTCGAATCCAACTGTTTAGAATCCAGTGTCAAAGTTTTATTATGGTATTCCGAAATTGTTTTTCCTTCTGATTTCACAGTGGCTTTGATGTTGCTGTTTGCATTTTGTCTGGCAATTTTACCCAATGCCAAAAAGCCAAAAGCCCGTTCTTGCGTATTGAGATACCTTTCATTTTTTAGTGCCTGAGACAAATGTCTTGCCATGATCCCCACTTGAGGATTGTCTTTATCCACTTCTAGGAGCACATTGAGTGCGAGTGCCTCATCCCGAATGTAAGAATGAAAGCTTCCTCCAAAAACTCTTTTCGACTTTTCACCTGAAAAAGCAGGTGGCAATACTTCTTTATATTTCTTGTCGTCTCCGATAAGTGCATAAGCTGCCGCCAAAAGGTATTTCCCATCCAGACTTAAATCATTGATATTGCTTTTGTAGTAGTTCATTGTGGATCGCTGGGCTTTGCCTGTGAGTGCCAATACGTACAAGGAATAAGGAATTTCTTTGTGGGCAATTTTCCTCTTGGTATCGTTGTAAAAATAGAATACCGTTTCTTTCGTCTTCAATTTGGTAATCAAATAGTCCAGCAATTTTTTGTACATTTTTTGATCAACCTCAAAACCTGCCTTTTGGGCTTCAAAAAGAAAATGTGCTGCATAAGCAGAACCCCACCAACTTTCATACCCTTGCCCAGGCCAGTAAGTTAATCCACCATGATAGAGTTGCATCAACTGAAGTTTTTTGATGGCTTCAGTGATGTGGTAATGACTGTTTGCATTTTTTGTGTCATCTGTAGATTGGAGAATCTGCTCACTCAATTCCTGAAAATACAATTGTGGAAAAGCTGCGGAAATTGTTTGTTCCAAGCAATAGTGTGGGTAGCGCAACAAATAGTCCAAATCTTTAGCGAATTCTACCATGGGAGAATTGCTGATCACAAGATTTCGTCGAACACTTTGTGCCATAAACTTGTTGTCTTCTAAAGCAACTTTTAAACTTTCGCCTGCTTTAATCGCTCCCGATCCTGAGACCTTTTGTAATGGGGAAGCAGGACGAACGGTAATGTCAGTACTGTTTTTGAAAGATTCCCCAAGTGCGTTTACATCAACAGTTATATTGGACTGTCCAAGAGCTTGTTTAGCAACGACTTTATAAATCACCTGCCCTTCAGTGTTGGCTGCTACTTCAGTTTTCATGGATTTCTTGCCTAGAAGTGTTACCTGTCCAGATACACTCAAAGTTGTTTCACATTGAGTAGTTTTTTCTGTGGTATTGGACATAATCACTGGTACAAGTATGGTATCCCCGGGACTTAAAAAACGAGGAAGGGCTGTACTGATCACAATAGGATCGGCTACTTTGATATTGTCCTGAGCCGAAGCAAAAGTATGGTCTTTATAAGCAGTTGCCATTATTCTCAAATCTCCAGAGAATTGAGGAATATCTATTTCATACGAGACATTTCCACTCCCATCAGTTTGCAAAATACCACTCCAGAAAGACACCAACTTTACCCGCTTATTTGTTAAGGGGTTTACTCTTTTTGCCAATTGGGCAGCTCTTGCATCATCTCCGCCTACTCTTCCGGATGCCAAATTTATTTCTGGAAATAAATAAGGATAAACATCATAGGATTGCACGCCCAATGCTCTTTTTCGATAAAAGTATTCGTATGGATCAGGCGTAGCATATTGGGTCAATTGTAAAATCCCTTCATCTACCACCGCCACTGATATTGCAGTATTTGGCGTTGATCTAATCTTAATTTTTTGCTTTGTCTTTGACCTGGATTTTTCAACCGCTTCTATTGACAAAGGCAATTTGTTGGAAGTGTTCTCAACCATCAAAGGAGCAACTCCATGAGCTATGGTCAAGGGCAAATCAGATTCCTCATGCGGTTTAAACAAAGTAGCGGTGATATAAATATTTGGCACAAACCCTTCCTGAATTTCTATGGGAAATGAAGTTGCTCTTTTATCAGTATCTATATAAAAATGCCTGAGAATTTTATCTGTTTCCAAAGTCACCAATATTTTACCAGAAAAGGGAGATTTCAAAATTACATTGGCTGTTTCTCCTACCTTATAGGTTTCTTTATCCAATTCAATGTCTATCTGGCCTTCACTATTCACCTGAAACGATGAATTGGATGTGCCTCCCCAGCCATAGGCATAAAAATCCTTACTTACATAATTTCTGGTGCCGGGTGTGGACAAACGCAGTTCATATCGACCGGAAAGCTCGGGGATAAAAGAATAATATTCATTTTTCCCACTAATCAATATTTCTTTGTCTTCCAGTACTTTTTCCACCTTCTCCGATCTGTATCGAAAGTATCCTCCCGAACGTGATAGTACTGTTTTGAATTCATGTTTGATGAGTTGCAAATGTGTTTTCACACCAGATAATACCTTTCCGGTTTTATCCAACGCTACCATTGGAAACTGTATTTCACTGTTGGTGGCGGCATAGTATCGGTCACTGGCTATGCCATAATACACCTCCTGAGTAGAAATAGTTAATGTATTTTTTCTATTGACGGGTCGTCCGGTTTCGTCAAATACTGTGGTATATACATCAGCCTGTACAAGACCCATATCCTGATACTGTTGCCCTAACTGGTAACTATTTTGCGCTTCTCCATTAGAGTCGGTTTTGCCTTCCAAAAAAGTTTGCTCGAAATAAATATTGTTGGGTGTTTCAATATTGAAATTATAACTTCTAAATTCTTTGGAAGAAAAATATTTTCTTCTGGCAGAAATATTGAGTTCATAATTTCTATTGGCAGCAGGAGGACCAAAAAAATTGGTCGCTTTTAATTTTATCTCTGCTGTTTCCTCAAGGTCTAAATCCACCTTATCAATTTGTACTTCTACCTTTATCCGATCCGGCATAAACTCTTCCACTTTAAAGTTTTTTGCCCCAAGGTAGATGTCGTTGGTGGTATAAATCTGCACCCCATAGCTTCCTGTGGCAGCAGCAGTAGAAAGCTCTAAGGATGTTTCGAAGGATCCAAATTCATTCAAAGTTTTTTTGATTGTTTGAAGGGTTTTTCCATCGGGAGTGGTGATTGACACTTTTATCGGAATTGGTGCCGGAGTTTTCCATTGCTCATCTCTGATAATGCCACTCAGATTCACCGTTTCACCGGGTCGGTAGATGTCACGGTCTCCATATATAAATACATCAAAACCGGACAAGTTCTCATACTTACCTCCAACATCAAATTTGGAAGTATTTACACCTGTAGAACTAAAAGTCATATAGTTGTAGTCGTCCTGATTTTTTGCGGTGATCATTGCTACCTGGAATCCATCAGGAACATCCTTAGGTTTTTGAAAAATAGCCACTCCACTATTGTCCGTAACAGAAGTGCCTATCAACTGATTGTTGCGTCCGAAAAAGCTGATTTCCACTCCTGATTTTGGAGAAGCTGTCTTTATCGAATTGCTAAAGACCGTAATGTCATTTTTTCCTTCTTTGGCTACAAGTCCAATGTCAGAAATCGAAATCAGTTTCGAGTCCCTCAACCAATAATTTTCATCAGACGAAATCTGCAAGACGTAAATTCCATTGTAACCTTTGATTTTATCCTCCACATCCAGATTCAAGATGTTCAGACCTCCTTTCTTTGGTAAATCTTTGCTGGCTATTTTTTTACTCCATATAACGTCTCCCTGCTCTTCAATCGAATGGTAATTGTAGGTATAGCTGTCATTCTCATAATCGTAGTACTTGTTTCTGGTAAAATTGAGAATGTTGTTTTCGTATAACTTGGTAAGCTTCACCTCTACTTCCTCCACATTGATGATTTTCACCTGTATGTTTTTAGCACCATTGGCCGATAGGTATGTTGAGCGTTTGTCAGTAATGGTAATTTCGGGTCTCAATTTTCCAAAAGAAATCTCTTTGTTAAAATCTGACTTCAATGCCCCTCCAAACTTTCCTTTTAAACCATTTTTTATAGTAATTGAGTACTTTTTCCTCAGGTCAAAATCTTCGCTACTTATCTTCAGCCCCTTTTCTGTAAGTTCTACCTGATAGTTTAATTGAGGTGAAATGGTTACAAATTCTTTAGCATCATCTGTTGTTTCCTGAGAAATATCAACATTAAGAACACCTTCTACTCCATTGTGTTCTGCTGTCACATCTTCAATACTCACATTGTAAGGTGATTTCAATGACAAACTTCTCACCAATTTTCCGGTGGTTTTAATACTACCTCCTTTAGGAACCAATCCGGTTTCCATTGCTACTTCTATTTTAAAAGCCGCATCAGCCATTGCTATATCAGGCAGAAAAAACCTAACTCTGTTTTGATCTGAACTCTCAGCCAACGCAATCTTTTCAGGCTTCCCATCTACATTTACCTTCACCTTCTCTAATACCTCATTCTGATCAACATCAAAATTGAAATTGGCATCAACATGAATCAGGGTCTGACCACCTTTGGTTTCAAACCAAAACCCGGTGACATTTAAAAGTTCCAGTAGCTGTGTCTGGAAGCTAATGGTTTTGTCTCCGGTAAATTCATAGTTGACCTTTTCTGAAAGTTTTTCAGTAAAGGTTGCTTTATAACTAGTGGCAGGAGGAAAAGGTGCCTTTGGTGAAAACACCAATACGCTTTCGGAAGACCACCTAAAAGAACCCGGAATGTCAGGTTCAAAACGGATATAGGCAGTGCTGTCCCACCTGTTGAGCACACTGTCTCCAACGAGGGGTTTGTTGAAAACAAAATTCAGATTCTGATCCGATTTAATTTCTTCTTCAAAATTGGTATCTATAAGTTTGAAAGACTGATCATCGGTGCATCCAAATATTATTAAAAATAAAACGATACACAGAATATAATTTGTAGGTTTGATACGCATGATATCTAGGCTGATTATGTGGGAATTGTTGAAGGTAATAAAGTTAGTGGTTAAAAATACAAATAGAAATTTGAAATCATTTTTCCTTGTTATATTCCTGTTACTTTTTGTGGCATCTCTTCTGTTTGTCGTTTTTCCTTATAAACCAAAAATAGAGTATTCGCCAATTGTGCTTTCTAAGGATAGCGTATTGATGCACTCCTTTCTAACCTCGGACGACAAATGGAGGATGTTTACCGATCTGGATGAAATCACTCCAACACTCAAAAAAGCAATAATATTCAAGGAAGACCGCTTTTTTTATTACCACTTTGGCATTAACCCCATTTCCATTTTTCGAGCTGCTTTCAACAATATATTTAAGGGTAGGAGAACGTCAGGAGCATCTACCATCACGATGCAGGTCGCACGACTGCTACAACCAAAAGAAAGATCCTATGCAAACAAACTGGTTGAGGTATTTCGTGCCTTTCAACTAGAATGGAGGTATAGTAAAGATGAAATTCTTCAGATGTACCTCAACCTGGTCCCTTATGGTGGGAATATCGAAGGAGTGAAGGCTGCTTCGCTGATCTATTTTGAAAAAATGCCTAATCACCTAAGTATTGCCGAGATCACAGCACTTTCTATCATCCCAAACAGGCCCAATTCCTTGCGGATTGGAAAGTCAAATGCATTGATAGTACAGGAAAGAAATAAATGGTTGGATAGGTTTGAACAAGAAGCTGTTTTTAGCGATGAAGCCATTGGAGATGCCAAAGAAGAAGTTTTAATTGCCCAAAGGAAAGTTTTGCCAAAAATAGCTCCTCATTTGTCTTTCCGATTAAAGCAGGAAAATTCAGATCTCAATATCATTCATTCTTCTGTTGATATCAATTCCCAACTGAAAGTAGAGGCGATAGTGTACAATTATATCCAGCAACTTTATCAAAACAATATCAGAAATGCAGCGGCTCTGGTTTTGGACAATGAAATAATGCAGGTAGTAGCCTATGTAGGTTCGGCTGATTTTTACAACAACGAAGATGGTGGGCAGGTAGATGGCATTCAGGCCGTTCGCTCGCCCGGTAGCACTTTGAAGCCGCTCTTGTACGGTATGGCAATAGACAAGGGTTTGCTCACTCCGAAAACGATCATAAGTGATGTTCCTGTCAATTTCAGTGGTTACCAACCACAAAATTATCAGGAGAGTTTTAACGGCAATGTGAGTATGGAATATGCCCTATCCAATTCCCTTAATATTCCGGCAGTAAAGGTGCTGGACAAAATGCAAACCTACCCATTTATAGAAGCCCTTTCAAATGCAGGTTTTGAACAGATAAAAAAAGACAAAGCATTTCTGGGCTTGTCAACTGTGCTTGGTGGTTGCGGAGTGACGCTGGAAGAGCTTACCAGGCTTTACGCTGCTTTTAGTCACGGTGGTTTGTACAGCAATCTTAATTTTCTGGCCAACGATACTATCAGTTTCAAGTATCAGGTAATCTCCGAAGCAGCTACTTTTATGATTTCCGAAATCCTTACTACTGTAACGAGACCAGACTTACCAGCTCAATGGAAAAATGCAACCTACCTACCTAAAGTCGCCTGGAAAACTGGTACTTCCTATCGGCGCAGAGATGCCTGGAGTGTGGGGTTCAATAAAAAATATACCATCGGGGTATGGGCTGGAAATTTCTCTGGAGAAGGTGTACAAGAACTGACAGGGTCGGATATAGCCTCTCCATTATTATTTAATATTTTTAATGCCATTGATCAGGAGTCTTCTAAAGAATGGTTTCGAATGCCGAAGGGTGTAAACTTCCGCTATGTCTGTACCGAAACAGGGATGATCCCAAACGATTTTTGCGATCAACAACAACTAGACTATTTCCTGCCAGGTATTTCAGACTATCAGCCATGCAATCACAGCAAATTCGTCTATGTGTCGGCGGATTCTACCAAATCATATTGCAGTGCCTGCCTGCCACAAAATGGTTACATAAAAGCCCGATACCCCAACCACCAACCCGAAATCCTTTCCTATTTTGAATCAGAAAGAATCAATTACATCAAAATACCTCCACATAATCTGGATTGTGAAAGGTTATTTACCGAGTCTGTTCCTAAAATAATATCTCCTATTGATAAGCTGGAATATCTGGTGGACAAAACGGATTCCTTACAAATCATGCTCAGCAGCCAAACCGCCAACAATGTCAATCAGGTCTTTTGGTACATCAACAACCGATTCTATCAATCGGCTTTGGCGAACGAAAACATCTACTTTACGCCCAATGAAGGCAGGGTAAAGATATCCTGCACTGACGACAAGGGAAGAAATACAGATATTGAGATTGAGGTGAAGAAGATTAGGTTTTGAAAAGCCATATTCAACTCATTGCTCTTCTCTTTTTAATTCAAAAACCAGTCCGATGCTATACACTGAGCCGCTATAAATATTTCTTCGGGGCTGTGGCCCATTAAGATACCCGAAGTAATTCACATCAATACCCCACCTTTCAATAAATTGATAAAACACTCCGCCATAAATCGAAGTAAATTCAGTGCCTTCTCCCCGCACAAAACTTACGCTTGGATTGTCGCTTGAAAGGGTCTGCTGGATTTTTATGCCTAATTTAAGCCAAACGGGTTTGATCGGATTATAACCAACTTCCAACCCGGCAAGGAGTTGATCGCTCAATGCGATTGATTGATATTTTGTCCGGAAATTATAACCAATGTAGAAATTGGCATAAACAGGTATCGGATATAGGGAAGTAGAAATAGCCAAAACACTGAAAACATTGAATTCTCCATCACCTGTGGGTAAGTTGATTTGTTCAAAGGAATTTATCTTATTTTGAGCATATTTATTGGATTGAGCCAGAGGAAGATCAGGGATCACGCTAATTGAAATCGGTATTTTCTTTACCAGCGCATATTTTACTCCCAATTTCATATCGCCAATGCCAGTGACATTTTCTGTAGTTTCAAAACCCTGACTTTTGAGAAAAGACCAATCCATCAATAGTGTCAGACGGTCTGTAATCCCATACTCTCCATACAACCCAAGTGCATTCTGAGTGCATTCTGATGTCTGCATTGAATTGCCGGAAAGATTATAATATTTATCTGAACCAAAGTTCAGGTAAGATATTTTGGCAAAAAGATCACCCTTATCTTTCGTCCACCCACTTTGCGCATTTACAGAAAAGGCATAAAAAAAGAATAATCCACTCATGGCCAGGTGGATTATTCTATAAAAAACACTTCTCATAGCTTATTGCAGTTGCGCATATCCAAATGGGATACTTGCCGATCCGCACCATAAGATCACGTAAGTGAACTTGCTATCAGCAGCAGGATCAAGTTTGAAATATTGATCTCCGTTACTTTTTACACCTGCAATCAATAATAAATCAGGATTGCCATTGCCCGGATCTGCCATGTAAGTATCCGATGTGGACAAATACACCGTGACTGTGCCAGTGCCAAGGTTGGTGGTAAAATTGCTGCCAAAATGAAGGAATTGAGTTCCTTTTTCGTCTGTGCCTAACTCAGCCGTGCCGGCACTTCCCGTATCATTTTGTTCAGTAAAAGTGCCACTTTTGGAAGCTGTGAAAGTTCCCTGGGGCATACTGGTATCAATGGTTTCAATAGTAGGTTCATCATCACCGCAAGAGAAAAGAATACCTGTGGCCAAAATCATTAATATTAACTTTTTCATTTTTCTATATGTTTTGTTTCCTCACAAAGAAACCTTCCAAATATTACGAGAAAGTCACAGAGGAATCACATTTTAGTCAAATCATGAAAAAGGTATGTGGAAGCCTACTAACAGGCTGTGTAGGAGAAAGCGAAAATAACTGAAGGACTTGGAGATTGCAGGCCAAGATCAGCAATGACTTGGTCTGTTACTTTTCAGGCTTATCTATTCTAAGTCCAAATGACATGATTCCGGGAAGGTTGTCAACACGCATAAATTGCTTGACCTTAAAGGTATATTTTCCTTTAGAGGGAAATTTGAACCCTTCAAAAATCAACACTTCCCGATCAAATATATCTCCTAAACCGTCACCCAGCGGAGTGCCTGTTTTTTTGTCAAATAATATTATTTCCTGCAACTCTGAGTCAATGATGTTTTTTGAAGAATCCTCCAGAAAGTACTTCATGTATAAATTATAATAAGGATAAACATCGGCATACCTGATATTGTAAGAGATATTATACAATACCGTTTCATCTTCTATTTCGAAATTGTAAGTTGGTAGAGTATCAACATTCCAAATGCTGTTGTCTAAATCAACATAGGTATCGTATATTTTGTTTTGATCACAACTTGAAAATATTATCGCCACTATCGTAATAATCAGACTTACCTTAATACCAATATTGTTCATTCTTTCCGGATGTATGACTAAAATGCTAATTTAATCTTTTGACGATGAATTGTTTAAATAATTGTCAATACTATCATAAAAATGAGTTCGCTATCGAGAATCCACTATGTTTTTTTATGAAAAACAGGTTGTCCAGAATGACTTGTTGTAGAAGACACATTATTTGATATCAGAGATGGGACATTCTGTGTATTCTGCTTCATATATGAGTTAAAAATTGATATATTGCTTGATACACAATCACTCATAGATACATGCAAATTACCCGTGCTTTCGATTTTATTTTTTACCAGCAGGAGACCTATCCACAACATGACTGTTTGAATTACAAAGTCAATGGAATATGGAGGAATTATGCCACACATGAAGTAATAGACATTGTGAACCATGTGAGTCTGGGACTACTCAAGCTTGGAGTAAAACCGGGAGACAAAATTGCCATCATATCCCCAAACAGGCCGGAATGGAATTTTATCGACTTGGCTACTCAGCAGATTGGAGCGGTGAGCGTGCCTATGTATCCTACCATTACTATCGAAGACTACAAATACATTTTTGAGCATGCAGAAGTCAAGATCGTTTTTGCTGGAACGAAAGAACTGATCGAAAAAGTAAAACAAGCTACCGTTTCTCTGAACATAGAACAAGTTTATTCATTTGATGAAATAGAAGGAGTAGATCATTGGACGAAAGTTCGGGATATGAACAGAACCGAAGATGTAGATACATTGGAAGAATACAGGAACCAAATAAGTGAAAATGATCTACTGACAATTATATATACTTCCGGCACCACTGGTCACCCAAAAGGGGTAATGCTTAGTCATAAAAACGTTGTAAGTAATACGTTGGCTGTGGCACCAAGATTCGGGAAGTTGCTGGTGAGAGGGCAATCAAAATCTTTGAGCTTCTTACCCCTGTGTCATGTTTATGAAAGAACGGGGCTTTACTACTTTATGTATTGGGGTGTTTCGGTTTATTATGCCGAAAGTATGGACACCATTGCAGATAACTTGAGAGAAATAAAACCTGATACTTTCCATACAGTTCCCAGACTATTAGAAAAAGTGTATGATAAGATCATTTCTAAAGGATACGAATTGTCTGTCATTGGAAGAAAAATATTTTTCTGGGCTGTTAACCTTGGTTTAAAATACGATCCGGCCAGAGATATGGGCTGGTGGTATAATATTCAGTTGAAGGTAGCTAACAAAGTAGTGTTTAGTAAATGGCGGGAAGCCCTGGGAGGAAATGTGAAAATGATAGGCTCTGGGGCAGCCGCACTGCAACCCCGGCTTGCCAGAATTTTTTGGGCAGCCAACATCCGTGTTTGTGAAGGATATGGTCTTACCGAGACCTCTCCTGTCATATCTGCAAACGCACCAACATCCGACTCTATCAGAATAGGAAGTGTGGGGAAAATACTTGAAGGAGTACAGGTGAAAATCGCTGATGATGGCGAAATACTGTGCTCAGGGCCAAACGTAATGATAGGGTATTTTAAACAGCCGGACATAACCGCCGAAGTAATGTCAGGAGAGTGGTTTCATACGGGAGATATTGGCGTCATTGAAGATGGCTTTTTGAAAATAACTGACCGCAAAAAAGAAATGTTCAAAACTTCCGGCGGCAAGTACATTGCGCCACAACCAATGGAAAACAAGTTTAAAGAGTCTGTATATATAGATCAGGTCATGGTGATGGGCGAAGGACAAAAATTCCCCTCTGCACTGATTGTTCCCAATTTCGATACTTTAACCGAGTGGGCAGCAAAAAACGAAATCTCATTTACAAATAATGATGATTTAATCAGGAATGAAAAAGTGATGGCACTTATTCAAAAAGAACTGGACGAAAGAAATAAGGATTTTGGCAGTTGGGAGCAGGTAAAAAAGTTTGAACTGGTAAGTGAGGCTTGGGGTGTAGATACTGGTGAGTTAACTCCCACACTTAAATTGAAACGCAGGGTTCTAAACAAAAAATTCGAAAAACTGATTGAAAGTATATATTCTTTCGCCAGTTCTTAATCAGTAGCTAGTAAAAAGCGTCTGTAAAATGCTCCAGGCTGTCACTATTAATTGCTATAATATCAAATCGTATATTCTTTTTCCAGTTGATGTTGTGTAAAAAATTATCGGCACTTTCAATTACGAGCCTTTTCTGATTTTCTGAAACAAAATCTTCCGGATTGCCATACGATAAATTGCTTCTGTATTTTACTTCTACAAAAATCATCATTTCTTGGTTAGAAGCGATAATATCGATTTCACCTCTTTTGTATCGGTAGTTACGTTCTACAATTTCAAAACCCTGTGCATTGAGGAAAACACAGGCTCTGTCTTCTGCCCTTAATCCTAAACTATGTTTATCCGATTTGTCCATTGAAGAGTGCTTTTTATAAATATAGAAAATCTTCTAATAAAAAGGTATAATCATTGAAAAATCGCTTATTTGAAACATTCTTTATTGAAAGAATATCAATATTGAAAAATTTTCAATCCACATAAAACACGTCACTTATACGTTTTATCGGCTCATTCCATCAATTTTTCACAAAAAATGCCTCATTTGGATAAAAAAATACCCTTAAACATAAAATAGTTTGAAATATTTATAAATGACGGATATTATTTATACCAAAAATGTATTTTTTTACGTAAATCATATTTTTTTATGGTAAAAATTTCATCCGTAAATTCACATTCTCATACTTTTGCTATCAAACAGGGTGAAAAATCAACCCGGTATTTATTTATTTAACAATTTAATTAGAGAAAGTATGAAAGAGCTTTTACTAAGAATCTCCACTGAAGCACTAGCCACAGACGCAGTAAACACTGTTTCAGAGGTGGTTAGCAATGTAGCTGTGGTTACCCAGGAAGCAGCTTCCGAAGGGGCGACTGCATTATTTACGGCCAACAACATCTGGATGATGTTGGCAACTGCGCTTGTTTTCATTATGCACCTCGGATTCGCAGGTGTGGAGGCAGGTTTCGGACAGTCTAAAAACACTGTCAACATTTTATTCAAAAACACGATCACTCCAATTATCGGATTGATTACTTATTGTTTTTGTGGGTTTAACCTGATGTATCCGGGAGAATTCAACATCATTGGTGATGGAATTCTTGGATTCGCAGGATTTGGTATAGGATATGACGCTGCTGCAAGTGGCCCATCTATCGGATATGCCAGTGCTGGTTACACATACTGGACAGATTTCTTGTTCCAAGGTATGTTTGCTGCTACTGCTGCTACTATCGTATCAGGAGCTATTGCAGAAAGAGTAAAGCTATCTGCATACATGATTTTCACAGTAATCTATGTTGGTTTGGTTTATCCATTTCTGGGTAGCTGGAAATGGGGTGCAGGATGGTTAGATGCTATGAGTTTCTACGAT
Organism: Reichenbachiella sp. MALMAid0571; assembly: GCF_040151475.1. Lineage (NCBI taxonomy): Bacteria > Pseudomonadati > Bacteroidota > Cytophagia > Cytophagales > Reichenbachiellaceae > Reichenbachiella > Reichenbachiella sp. MALMAid0571. The sequence continues at coordinate 113,177 of NZ_JBDKWG010000144.1, forward strand.
TTTGCAGGATCTACTTTGGTTCACTCTGTAGGTGGCTGGGGAGCATTGGCCGGTATCATAGTTATTGGGCCAAGACTAGGCAAATATGTAGATGGAAAAGTAATTGACAAACCAGGTACTTCAGTTCCTTTGGCAGTAATCGGTGTTTTCCTTCTTTGGTTAGGATGGTTCGGGTTCAACGGTGGATCTGTTCTTTCTGCTGATCCGGATTTAGTTTCTTATGTATTAGTTACCACTTGTCTGGCGGCTTGTTCCGGAGGTTTATTCGGATTTTTTACAGCATATTTCACATTCAAAAGAATGGATTTGGGAATGGTCTTGAATGGTATTCTTGCCGGACTTGTGGGAATTACTGCTGGTGCAGACACTGTATCTATCAACTCTGCTTTAATTATTGGAGCTGTTGCAGGAGTTATAGTTGTTATTTCCGCAATCACTCTGGATAAATTCCAATTAGACGATGTTGTTGGAGCTGTTTCCGTTCACCTGACCTGTGGAATCTGGGGCACTCTTGCAGTAGGTATCTTTTCCACCAATGCAGACCACACATTTATGACGCAACTAATTGGTGTATTGGCTTATGGAGCGGTAGCGTTTCCAGTAGCATTCTTATTGTTCTTCATCTTGAAGAAAACGATCGGTGTAAGGGTTTCTGAACAACATGAAACAGAAGGCCTGGATAGCCACGAACATGGCATTAGGGGCTACACTATTGTATATGATAACTAATTCTTAGTTGAATTGTTAATTAAATACCTGCCCGGATGTAGTGGGATTTTCTGGGCAGGGTTTAATTCCACATTCCAACACTAATTAAACAATTAATCACAAACTCATAATTTATTTTATCATGAAAAAATTAATATCTCTTACATTTATATTTATTCTTGGACTTTATTTAATTGGATTTGCTCAAGACGAAGAATCATCAGCTCCAGAACTTAGTATTTCAGGAAGTATTGATGCTTATTTCAGATCAAACCTTAATGCATCAAACAGTTTAATGGTTGATGATGGCGTTTACATAGCACCGGGTTCTTCGTTTGCTAACTTGCCAGGTTTTTCTCTTGGTATGGCCAATGTAGTATTGGGTCTTGAAGGTGAAAAAACTGGTTTCGTTGCTGACCTTGTCTTCGGACCAAGAGGTAATGATGCCGTTTTCGGTTCTACCGTTGGTTCTACTCCTATTGTTAACCAGTTGTATGCATACTGGAATGTTAGTGATGGAACAACTTTAACTTTGGGTAACTTCAACACATTCTTAGGATATGAAGTAATTTCTCCTACTGCAAACTACAACTACTCTACTTCTTATATGTTTTCTTATGGCCCGTTTTCTCACTCTGGTTTGAAAGCCGACTTTACATTAAGTGAAGATGCTAGTTTAATGCTTGCCATTATGAACCCAACTGATGCTACTGATTTCAATCCTTCAGGAGATTATGTATTGGGTGCTCAAGTAGGTATAAGTGGACAGTATTTCAACTTCATATATGACGGTGCAAATGATTTCTACCAAATTGATTATACAGGTGGATTTGACTTGTCAGAAACTGTTTTCTTAGGAATAAATGCTACTAAAGCAAAAGATAACTTTACAGGAGCGGCATTATACTTGCAAAATTCATTTTCGGATGCCTTCTCTATGGGTTTGAGAGGTGAGTATTTCAAAGACGATGGAATTGGGTTATTTACTGAAGGTGAGAACGTAATTGACCTGACTCTGTCTGCTAATTACTCTGTTGGTAACCTGACTATTATTCCTGAATTCAGAATAGATATGCTATCAGGAGATGAATTTGTAACAGATGGCGATCAAACTTTTGATTCAGATGATATTCCAAACGGATACACCAATGCAAAAATGAGTAAAAGCCTGTCTTCATTCGTATTGGCAGCTGTTTACAGCTTCTAATATTGATTAAAAATAGAAATATTGAATATTTCAAGAATAGATAAAAAAACTGACTAAAAAGGTGTCCATTTTATAAATTTTTCATAGATCAGGATCATTTTTTACCCTATTTGAAGAATTTTAATTATAGGATGGTCTTAATTAGTTCCAAATCAAACCCAACAAGCGCATTGTTGGGTTTGATTAATGAAAAAGGCATAAGGATTTTAAGTGAGGGTAATTATATTTGTGTATCCCAAAAAGGTAGATGAAGTGTGAGTAGCAAATAGTAGTACTCCAATTCACAAAAATAACCTGATTTTTCAGGCTTGAAATCTTGTCTGTCAATGAGCGTACTTAATAATCTTTTTTAAAAAAATAATTAACAATTAAAAATTAGTTAAAATGTCCAAATCTAAATTAGAATACATTTGGCTGGATGGTTATCAGCCAACTCAATCGCTAAGAAGTAAAACAAAGGTAGTATCCAATTTTAGTGGTAAACTAGAAGATTGCGATGATTGGTCTTTTGATGGTTCATCTACTCAACAAGCAGAAGGAGGATCTTCTGATTGTATTTTGAAGCCAGTTTACATCTGTCCGGATCCTGCTATTGAAAACGGATATCTGGTAATGACAGAAGTACTTAATGCTGATGGTAGCCCTCACACTACTAACGGTAGAGCAACTATCGACGATAAAGACGATGATTTCTGGTTCGGTTTTGAGCAAGAGTATTTCTTGATGGATCCTGACACTAAACTACCTGTTGGATTTCCTGCTGGTGGATATCCAGCTCCTCAAGGGCCATACTACTGTGGTGTTGGTGGACAAAACGTATTTGGCAGAGATTTCAAAGATCAGCATTTGGATCTTTGCATTGCTGCCGGATTGAATATAGAAGGAACTAACGGCGAAGTTGCTGCTGGTCAGTGGGAATGGCAAATTTTTGCCAAAGGAGCTCAACAAGCAGGCGATGAAATCTGGATTGGTAGATTCTTGATGGAAAGATTGTCAGAGCAATATGGTTTGTACATTGAGTACCATCCAAAACCACTTGGTCAAACAGACTGGAATGGATCCGGAATGCACGCTAACTTCTCTAATACCTATTTGAGAACTGCTGCATCTGAAGAAAAAATAAAGAAAGTATGTGAAGCATTCAGAGGGGTAGTTAAAGAGCACATTGAAGTATATGGTGCGTACAATGATCAACGTCTGACTGGTAAGCATGAAACTGCTTCTATTAACGACTTCTCTTATGGCGTATCAGATAGAGGTGCCTCTATCCGTATTCCTCTTTATACCAAAAACAAAGGGTGGTCTGGCTACCTTGAAGACAGAAGACCAGCATCTAACGCTGATCCGTATAAAGTAGCTGCAAGAATTATCAAAACAGTAAAAACAGTAACTGATTGATAACAACAAATTGTTTGAATATAAAAAAAGGAAGTCAATATAACTTCCTTTTTTTATATTCGGTTATTTAACCTTCACCACGTAAAATTTCAAGTGGGGAGCTTTTGAGTACTGGCCTGATATTGACCCAGCCGAGAAACACAGTTGAAAATGAAATGATGCTAAATATTACCGCCGTAGAAAGTATGTTTACATCGTATTTTGATTCAAACATAAATTTTGCCAATGCCCAGCTAAACCCGTGGGCAATTAACAAACCAGTAATGGCGGCCAGACTTCCTAACACAAAATATTCTATAGTGGTGATAGAAAGTATTTGATTTTTTACAGCACCTAAGGTTCGAAGCAATACGCTTTCCTGAATTCTTTGGGTTTTACTAAGAATAATAGAGCCTGCTAACACTATAAATCCTGTAATGATGCTAAATGCAGCCATAAAATTGATGACAAATGAAATTTTGCCTAGTACGTCATCTACTGTTTTTAGGATCAGTTCCAAGTCAATTATAGAAATGTTTGGAAAGTTACGCACCACTGCCTGTTGGTATCTTGCAGAAACATCAGACTTGTCAACTTTAGTAATCAAAACATGAAATTGGGGAGCTTCTTCCAATACACCTTTGGGAAAAACCACCAAGAAGTTTGTTTGTACCCTTCTCCAGTCAACTTCCCGAAAGCTGCCAATGTAAGTTTTGATGAGTGCTCCCTGAACATTAAAAAGTAGTTCATCGCCAAGCTCAAGCTTTTGGTTTTTGGCAAACCCATCCGACATAGAAATAAAGATACTATCAGCAGGGCTTTTAACTTCTCCCTGCCATTTACCTTTTACAATGGTTTCAGAGTCTATCAGGGAGTCTCTAAAGGTTATTCGATACTCCCTGTTGTACATCCAACCTGGATAATGAATTGTTGTGTCTTCGTCTGCCTGAGTTTTATCTATACCATTTATCTCTTTCAGACGCATGGTAACAATTGGCACCTCCTGTATTATAGGTAAGTCATAGTCTAAAGTCAATTCCTTAATTTCTTCTTTTTGGGATGTTTGTATATCAAATAATACCATATTGGGCCTTTCTCCTCTACCTGTAATAGAAATTTGATCGATAAGAAGCGAACGCATAAAAAACAATGAAGAAAGTAAGACAGTGCAAAGTCCTATAATTATTATAAGCAGTACAGACTGATTATTAGGTCGATAGAGATTGGCTATTCCCTGCCTGGTGATGTAGCTCCATTTAGTGTTAAATATTTTTTTGGTCAATATCATAAGACTCTTGGAAATCACCCAGAGAAGCAAAAAAGTAACCAGTAAACCAAGGCAGAAATACAATGCCTGTAGTGCTTTTTCTATTTGGAAATATGAAAAGCCATAAATGAAAAGTGTAATTAAACCATAGATAATTAGGTGTTCCGAATCTTTCTTAGATTTTAGAGAGTCTTCATAAGCCAGCCTGATAGAAAGTAGCGGTGATATTCTTTTGAGTGAAATAAGAGGAATTAATGCGAAAAGTATAGCTATCAAAAGGCCTAAACCTAAACCTTCAAGAACAATATACCAATAAACTTTTGGAACGATGGAAATAGGCAAAACTTCCTTTAGAAGTGATGGCAATACAAATTGGAATGAACTACCTAGAAAAACTCCAATAGCAGACCCAATAAAACCAATGACAATGATCTGGATAAAATAGATATAAAAAGCCTGACTGCCCTTCATGCCAAGACACCTGAGTATAGCTATAGATTCTGCCTTTTCCTTTAAGTAAATATGTACCGCCCCAGCCACTCCAATACTGCCTAAAAGAAGGGCTATGAATGCAGATAAGTTGAGAAATACTGCCATATTTTTAAAGGCAGAAGTAGTATCCTCCTTTCGTTCCTCAACTGTTTCTGTCCTTAAAGAAAGATCCTTAAAGCGGTTTTCATAAGTATCAAGTACTGTTTTGAGTTTCTCATTGTTTTGAAACTGATAATAATAGGAGTAGTTAATTCGGCTTCCTTTTTTTACCAAACCAGTCTGGTTTAAGTAATAATAGGGAATATATACCACAGGAGAAATCGAAGAAGTCAATCCACTTTGTCCGGGTATTTTTTGCAGTTTTCCCGTAATTTTAAATACCACATTTCCAACCTTAACATCGTCCCCAATATCAACATTGTATTGCAGCATGAGTTTCTCATCTACCAAGGCATATTGTCCATTTTGGAAGTCTCCTCCGGCATATTTGGGTTCGGTTTCTATAGTGCCATAGTAAGGATATGCACCTGACAATGCCCTAATCTGCACAAGCCTGGTACCCATGGTTCTGGGAAAGTAAACCATAGAAGCAAAACTGCTTTCTCTCGAATATTCTTTTCCCACTGAATCAAGGGTAAGCTGTATTTCTTCAGAAAACGGTTTTTTGCTGCTAATAACCAAATCAGCCCCAAGAAGAGTTTTGGCCTGAGTGTTTATTTCATCCTCCAGATTTTCTTTGAAAGAATTGATAGCAACGAGAGCAGCTATTCCTATTATAATGGAACTGGTAAATAAAAACAACTTTCTTCTACTCCGGCGGCTGTCTCTCCATGCCATTTTCCAGAGCCATCCCGTGTTGTTTTTAGTTTTTTCTATTTTATAGCTTGCATCCAAAATGACCCTTAATTTTTCATTGTTCGTTTATCATTAAACCTCAACAACAAAATTATATTGGCACATTTACATGGCGTTCGGCATGGTAAGATGACCTTACTAAAGGGTCGGATTCTACATACTTGATTCCTCTTTTCAACCCCTCTTCTTTATATTTTGCAAATTTGTCAGGATGAATAAACTCTGCAACTTCTATATGCCGTTTTGTTGGCTGAAGGTATTGTCCAAGGGTCAGAATATGACAGCCATGTGCTGCCAGATCATCCATTGCTTTAAACAACTCATCCTCTTTTTCTCCTAAGCCCAACATTATTCCTGTCTTGGTTCTTTTTCCAAATTCATTGGTAAGCTTAATTTGTTCAAGACTTCTGGCATATTTAGCTTGAGGCCTTACCCGACGGTACAGGCTTTCCACTGTTTCCATATTGTGTGAGACTACTTCTTGTCCGGCACTTATCATAGTGTATAGAGCATCCCATTTTCCTTTTACATCTGGAATAAGTGTTTCAATAGTAGTTTCAGGAGAAAGTTTTTTAGTTTCCACCACAGTTCTATGCCATATTTCTGCTCCCTTATCTTTTAGCTCGTCCCGGTTTACTGACGTAATTACAGCATGTTTCACACCCATTAGATGTATAGCTTTGGCTACTCTTTCGGGCTCTTGTTCATCATACTCCGGTGGCCTTCCTGTAGCTACTGCACAGAATGTACAGCTTCTGGTGCAGACATTCCCTAAGATCATAAAAGTAGCAGTCCCTGCTCCCCAGCATTCTCCCATATTCGGACAATTGCCACTTTCACAAATGGTATGCAACTTATGTTCATCAACTAGCTTCCGAACATTGGCATAATTTTGACCTACTGGGAGCTTTACCCTAAGCCAGTCAGGTTTCTTTGTCCTTTTGGCTTTTACTGCATCTACTACTGGCAATTCAATCATATCTCAGGAATTTACGCAAAGAAACGTATATGAGTTTTTTAATCATAATAATAGTAATAAAGAATTGACATTAAAAGGTGGTTGAGGCAGACATAGCCTTCATAGTAAAGGAACAAACTTAGTTTTCTTTATCTTCTGTGCCCGTAGAAAAGTGTTAAATACAAAGAGGAGAAAATAGCTCTGTTGCTTTGAGTAGGAACAATAATAATTTTTTCGGTAAAAGCCTCCAGTTGTGCACCAATTTCAAATCCGGTGACATTGCTTTTGAAAGCACCCATTTCGAACATGACTCCTGCTTTTGCATTTAGTCCAAATTTTAACTCCGATTTCCCCAAACCTTGAAATATGTGGCCAGTACCAGTTATTTGAGATCCAAATGGCTTAAAAACAGGGTTAGGGTTAGTGGAATCAGTATCTTTGACATAACTTGTTCTTACTGTACCGTTTTCTATCCTCACATAATATGGTGCCACCACTCCAATTGTGGGACCTGCTGCTGTGGTGAAAATTATTTGTACACCCTGCTGAGGAGCTTTTTTGAACAGTAGAAAGTCTCTACCATAAAACCCTCGAACGGAATACAAATAGTTTAATTTCGGATATAAAAATGGACTGCCTGTTGCTGAAATCCTAATTTCCTTAGGATGTTTTACATTCATCAATTCAAACCCAAAGGTTTTAAATTGCTTTTCATTTATAGAGTTTGCCCATTTGAAAGTAAATCCTCCAATTAGTCCTCCGTTGGTATTTTTGTTTATTCCCCAGGTAAATTCTTTGGAATACTCATAATTGCCATCAGATTGAGCAAAAGCCAGCAACGAAAGGCAACATGATAATGATATGGTTAAAAGGACTCTCCTCATAATTTTTAAACAATACTATAACAACCAAAATTGCTATCCCATTATTAATCCTGCAAAATTAATATAAGATCTGCCCATTCTTAAATACTTTATTACAATTCAGACAAACAAATATCTTAACAAGGTAAATTTTAAATGGTAATAGAAAGTAAATATATACAGATAAAATCTTTGATTTAATCTGTGAGTGCCCAAGTTTTGCAGTTGATGTCTTTCGGCTAAAAGTCTATAAATCAGAAGCTTTTATTTGGACCGATTTGAAAAGGTAATTGTAATACCTTTTTTTGCTTAAGACCGTATTAGAAAACCGTATCTTTTAGAAAATAATTTATTTCTATGTTGAATCCACTGAGAATTCAAAACTCATTAACAGGTAAAAAAGAACTTTTTGAACCAATCAATGCTCCTTTTGTAGGCATGTATGTATGTGGGCCTACAGTCTATTCGGATGTGCATCTTGGCAATGTAAGGACTTTTGTCAGTTTTGATGTCATTTACAGGTACTTGATGCATCTTGGGTACAAGGTACGTTATGTTAGAAATATTACAGATGTCGGGCATCTTATTGACGATGCAGACGAAGGTGAAGACAAAATTGGTAAGAAGGCAAAATTGGAAAATCTTGAACCAATGGAAATAGTCCAAAAATATACGGAAGATTTTCACAGGGTGATGGATCAGTTTAATGCTCTTCCTCCCAGTATCGAGCCTACAGCTACAGGTCATATACTTGAGCAAATAGAGATGGTTGAAACATTACTTGAAAACGGATTGGCCTACGAAAGCAACGGATCAATATATTTCAATGTAAAAGAGTACCAAAAAAATCATCATTATGGTAAACTGTCAGGAAGAAAAATTGAAGAGCTAATCTCTAATACCAGAGAACTTGACGGTCAGGATGAAAAATCCGATAATGTGGATTTTGCACTTTGGAAAAAGGCATCCGATGGACACATTATGAGGTGGCCATCTCCGTGGGGCATGGGATTTCCGGGCTGGCATCTTGAGTGCACAGTAATGGGAACTAAATATCTGGGAAAAACATTTGACATACATGGCGGAGGAATGGATCTTAAATTTCCGCACCATGAATGTGAACTGGCTCAATCGGTTGGAGCACATGAACAAGATCCGGTCAAATATTGGATACATACCAACATGCTCACTGTAAACGGGCAAAAAATGAGTAAATCCCTTGGCAACTCTTTTTTACCAAGACAGCTTTTTACAGGGGATCATGACCTTTTGGATCGGGCATATTCACCAATGACCGTAAAGTTTTTCATGCTTCAGTCTCACTACGCAAGTACATTGGATTTTTCAAACGATGCTCTCCAAGCTGCACAAAAAGGGTACAAAAAGTTGATGAATGGACTGAGAATCATCAAAAATATTGAATATACTACTGAAAAGGGCGTTGAAATAAATGAAAAAATAGCCGGACAAATCAATCAGCTTTGTGATAATTGTTATCGGGCAATGAATGATGATTTCAACACAGCTTTGACAATTGGTCATTTATTTAATCTACTAAAGAAAATCAATTCAATCCCTACCCAAAATCTGAAACTTGCTGAAATCGGTGAAGAAACTTTCAACAGAATGAAAGCCACTTTTTGCTCATTCATTACCGATGTATTGGGCTTGAAAGAAGAAAACAATCTAAACTCAGAGGGTTTATTAGAAGTATTGATCAGTTTTTATAAGAAAGCAAAAGAAGCAAAAGACTATGAGAAAGTAGATGAAATCCGTAATCAGCTAAAGGAACAAGGAGTAGTCCTAAAAGACATGAAAACTGGTATAGACTGGGCTTATGAAGAATAGTTTCACGAGTACTATTTTAATTATTCCATAGTTTCTCCACCCACTTCCGAATGAATTTTATCCTTAATATATGTTAATATCAAATAATTACTAAATTTGCGACCTGAATTTTTCAAAGCATGGCAAAAAAGAATAAAAATACGGAAGCAGCAGGGAATGATTTGTTAGAGAATCCTGAAGCACTTGCGCAACAGTTTTCAAGAACTGAAGAGTTTGTAGAAAAAAACAAAAATGTCGTTTTGGTTGTAGGAGGTTTATTTCTTGTAGCTATTTTAGGATACATGTTTTACAACTACTATGTTGGTGAGCAAGATAAAAATGCACAACGCGATCTTTATCAGGCAGTATATTATTTTGAAGCTGATAGTTTGGGAAGAGCTTTAAACGGAGATGGAAATAATTTTGGTTTTCTGGAAATCATCGAAGAGTATGGCATGACCAATACTGCTAATTTAGCTCATTATTATGCTGGTGCAACTTATTTGAAACTTGGTGATTTTGATAATGCTGTTTCATACCTCGAAAAATTTAGTGTATCAGATTATCTGGTGCAGGCAAGAGCTTATTCGTTGATTGGAGATGCCTATATGGGATTGCAGGAATATGAGAAAGCAGTTTCATTTTATGAGAAAGCTGCTAATTACAATGCAAATAAACAATTTACACCAACTTATCTGGTGAAGGCAGCAATTGCCAATGAGAAATTAAACAATCTGGAATCAGCTATAGCAAACTATCAGACAATTCTGGATGATTACTATGGTGCTACTGAATACTCGGATGCTAAAAAGCATAAGGCAAGGCTTCAGGGAGCATTGAATTAAAAATAATAAATTGAATAAAAAGGGATGGAATTGTTTTCATCCCTTTTTTATTTTGCTTTTTACAATAAAAGATCAATAATCAAGCGAAATACATTATGGCCAGTTCTTTAAAAAACTTAAGTGATTACAGCACTGAAAACCTCGTAGATGTGTCTAAGCGACGGTTTGCTATAGTAGTTTCAGAATGGAATGAAGAAGTAACAGAGTCTTTATATAGCGGAGCGTATGACACGCTAATTGCTCACGGAGCAAAAGCAGAAAATATTTTAAGAGTTGCCGTACCCGGTAGTTTTGAGTTGAGTCTTGGCGCACAAAAAATGGCACAAAAGGAAGGTATAGATGCAGTAATTTGCATTGGTTGTGTTATTCAGGGAGAGACTAAACATTTCGATTTTATTTGTGATGCAGTCGCTCATGGTATTACCAATGTTTCATTGAAATATGACAAGCCTGTAATTTTCGGTGTGCTTACTCCAAATACCCAGAAACAAGCACTCGACAGAGCAGGAGGCAAACATGGAAATAAAGGTGATGAGGCTGCAATCACAGCTATCAAGATGTTAAGCCTATAATATCTGCAAGTAGAAGAAGACAAACCATACCAATATAAATAAAGGGATCAGAATAGGTATAGAAAAACGAATTATATAGCCGAAAAAAGAAGGCATTTTAATCCCTACCTGTTCAGCTATAGATTTTACCATAAAGTTTGGCCCGTTACCAATGTAGGTCATAGCACCAAAGAATACAGCAGCTATAGATATCGCCATAAGGGACAATTGAGAGTCTCCAAACCCACCAGCCGAGTAACTGATTACTTCCTGAAAATTATTAATAGACGCTCCCTGAGAAGCCATAGCCGCAGTTAAAAAGTTGATATATGTTGGGGCATTGTCCAAAAATCCTGATAACGCTCCGGTTCCCCAAAATAAGGTATTGTGCGTAATCATGGCAGCACCCGCTTCTGATTGAGCGTAGTTTCCTACCAGCTCCAGTGCTGGCATCATAGTGCCAAAGATGCCTATAAAAATAAAAGCCACTTCTCTGATGGGCTCAAAATTAAAATCATTGCCTTTTAAAGCATCTTTATTAGCCATCCGGTAGGACAAGAAACCTGTAGTAAACATTATTATTTCCCTACAGAAGGAAAATTTCTGACCATCATAATGTATTGCAGGCACCCAGTCTATTACATTCGGATCTAAAAACACAGATCCAACAATTACCGCAAGCCAGGCAAAATTCTTTGTTCCAATTATAGAAATTTTTCCAGACCTTTTTCTGGTATCTTCCCCAAAGCTATAATCCGCTTTGTTGTTTTTATCTATAAAATAAAAAATTACAGACAAGATCGATAAAGCAAAAAGCCATGGAATAAAATTCCAGGTTAATGTCCAGAAGAATGGAACACCCTTAAGAAACCCCAGAAACAGAGGCGGGTCTCCAATAGGGGTAAGAGAGCCTCCTATATTACTTACCATAAAAATAAAAAATATGATATGATAAGCTTTTATTCTGTTTTTGTTCAATCTGATGAAAGGCCTTACCAGCAACATTGATGCTCCGGTTGTACCTATTATATTAGCCACAACAGCTCCAATGATCAGTAATATCACATTTGTAAAAGGGGTAGCATCTTTATCTACTTTGATCATTATCCCCCCAGACGCTATAAATAGCCCACTAAGAAGTGCAATAAACTGGATATACTCAGCAGTAGCATGGATAGGTGCATGTGTGTTGTGAAGTCCAAAAATGTAATAACCAACGACCAAAACCGCCAATGATATGGCAATTTTTGGATAACTTTTGTGCCAAAAATGCTCGTAAAACAATGGTCCTGTAGCGATCATCAATAAAAGGACTACAAAAGGAATTACAGACCATGAAGGGGCATGGTGGTGCTCAACTGTTTCAGCATTACCTTCTTCAAAAGAATACACTGCAAGTTCTTTACTTGAGTTTATATCATTGATATCTGAAATACTCTCACCATAAGAACATACCAATGTAGTAACTGTAAAAATTAAAATCAGTAATAGTGATTTGTGCATATTAGAAAAAATTCCTTTTGTATTGTTAAAATGCTTAGGCTGGTAATCGAATTAAAAATTAAGCATTTTATAAATTATCCACAGCAGATTCAAGATAAATAATTTGTTAAATATAAAGTTAGGTCTAACAAATTCAAACTACACTATGGCAATTTTAATTGAAAAAATGGAACAATATTAGTTTTTCTCCATTAACTACAAAATAATATTTTGAGAAGAAATTATTACCCCTCCACAGTTGTCCCTTGATGCTCCAGTCACCGAAGCAAGACAATTATTGAGGCTTTTTATCCTTAATAAACCCAAAAAAGCGAATATTAGTGCCTCTTTGAAATTTACCAAATCCTTATTGGGCACGAGCACGTCATACTTATCCCCTAGTTTTTTCTTCAGCGTGTTAATTAAGTAAGTGTTCCATGCACCTCCACCAGTAACTAGTATTTTTTGAATCAGATTTGGATCATTATCACTCAGAGCGATAATTTCTGAGCTTATTCTACTGGCAATATGTTCTATATATGTGCGTAAAATATTTTCGGGAGGATGATGATCAAATCCCTTTATTGATAAAATATTTTCCTCTATCCATTCACTCCCAAGTGATTTTGGGAAAGAGGTTTTATAAAAGTCTAAAGCTTCAAGTTGTACCAATAATTTTTCTATTATACTTCCCTGAGATGCTAAACTTCCTCCATTGTCATAAGTCATATTGGCTCGTGCTGCCTGATGGTTAAGAAGGATATTGACGGGAACAATATCATAAGCAATTCTTTTACCCAATAGGTTTGTGGAAATATTTGCTATTCCCCCCAGATTTAAACAAAAATCAAAATCTCCAAACAAGAGTTTATCTCCGATGGGAACCAAAGGGGCTCCCTGCCCTCCCAAAGCAACATCCAATTGCCTAAAATTACAAACGACAGGAATGGCACATTTGACAAAAATCTCATTACCTGAACCGACCTGAAGGGTTATTGAGTTTTCCGGCTGATGAAAAACTGTATGCCCATGTGACGCAATAAAATCCGGTTTTATATTTTCTTTGAAAATAAATGAGTTGACAACATCTGCAAGCCATTTGCCATAATCAATGTCAAGTTTGGCCAATTCCTCTCCTGACATACCCTTGGCATTCTTCAATTTTAAGAATAACTCATTCGGGTATTCCAGACAGGTTGCTTTCAAAATCTGGTATTCCCATTTTGAACCTTCTTGCCAAAAACGACAATAGGCCATGTCCAGGCCATCGAGTGAAGTGCCCGACATGAGCCCTATAGAAGTGTATGAATTGTTTAACATATCAAATTATTTTTTTTCACGACAACCTATTTTGAAGTATTCTCATTATTCAAGCTGGGGCATTTTCTCTTTTCAAAGCGTATTATGTAAGAAACACTTCACTATTGCCTAATTAATGAAGCTAATATAGGGTGTATTACAAAATTGTTTTGAATCTAACACAAAAGCTCGCATCTTTGCAGCCCTTAAATTGTGTGTAGTCAATTTAATATGGAAAAGACATTAAATGAGAAAGATTAGCCAGTCGATTGTATTGTTGCTTGTATTGTGTAGTCATAGTCTTATGGCACAACATACGTTTTCACCATATACCATAAATGGTATCGGTGACATCTCCGATATGAGCCTTTCTAACCAGCTAGGTATGGGAGAAGTAGGAATTGGGTCTCCATCCTTCTGGCATATCAATAATTTGAACCCGGCTCTCTTACCTTACAATACCCTCACATCATTTCAAATGGGTCTTGGAGCAGAATCAAGAACAGTGTCAAGTCAAACACAAACTCAAAAGAGCGGGACAGGGGGGTTGAGGTATATGGCATTTGCGTTTCCTATAATGCCAGCAAAATGGACGTCCAGTATTGGTTTTCTTCCTTACAGTTCTGTCAATTATAATGTAATTGCTAACGACATTGTAGAAGGAACAACAACTCCTGTAACATTTAATTTCAAAGGGAATGGGGGAATCACTCAAGCTTATTTTTCTAATGGAGTGACTTTGGGTAAGGGATTAACAATCGGAGTAAAGACATCTTTCCTTTTCGGGTTTGTGGAAAAAGAAACTACCACTTTTCTCGGGGATGAAGACTTTTTTGCCCCGCTTGCCTCTGGTTTGTTTGAAAAAACCGATTATCGTGGATTTAAATTAGGAGGAGGATTAGCATACAGGAAAAAGATATCCGACAAAAAGTATTTCAATTTGGGGATGATCTTTGAAAGAGCCTCAGATTTGAATGGCACCAGTCTTGTAAGACTTCAGAGAAAAAGCGGTTCAAACACTCCAATTCCCGGAGATACTCTGATTAATAATCAAAAGGAAATTTTTAGCCTCCCTTCAGAGCTTGGCTTTGGTTTTTCTTATGAAAAGTTAAATGCCTATACTATCTCAATGGACATAAAAAGGCAGAGTTGGAAACAGTTTGCCGAATCAGAATCAAATAGCCAGGAATATAGAAGTGCTTTAACGGTTGGATTAGGAATGGAATTTATTCCGGATTATACCAGCGTAAGCAGCTACTTTAAAAGGATTAGGTATAGGTTTGGATTCAACTACCAACAAGTACCTTATGTTATAAATGGAAATACCATAAACGACTTTGGCATTAATTTTGGCTGGACTTTGCCATTTAATACCGTTTCAGGTTTAGACTTAGCTTTTAAATTAGGCCAAAGGGGGACTAAATCGAACGACTTAATTAGAGAAAGATATTTTAAATTTGTATTGGGTGCCACTATTAACGATAAGTGGTTTGAAAGAAGAAAATATTATTAAACCAACATTAAAAATGAAAAGAGAAGTATTCTTAGGGTTGATATGCCTATTTATTACCGTTACAACAATAGCACAGCCGGGGTGGAACTGGCCCGAAGATGTTGAGAAAGCTAAGGAAAAAAATGCATTATATACTGATGCACTTAAAAGTGATCAATTCCAAACTGCTATTGAACCCCATCAATGGCTTTTAGAAAAAGCACCAAATCTGAATGAATCCCTTTATATCAATGGAGCCAAAATTTATGAAGGCTTGGCAGATAAAGAGTCTGACGCTGCTAAAAAAATAGCATTTCAGGACAAAGCTCTTGAAATGTACGACCTTAGAATAAAATATTTTGGTGATGAAGGGAATGTGCTAAACAGAAAGGCACTTATTGCATACAAGTACCACAAAGGGAACAAAAGCAAATACAAAGAAATGCTTGAGTTGTTTGACAAAACCATGAAATTAAATGGCCAAAAAACAATAGACAACAATCTAATTGGCTATATGGACATAATCAGAAGGTATAAGCTTAGTAAGGGAGACATAACTGATGAAGATATTATTGATAAATATGGTGAGATTTCAGATATCATTGAAATTAAAATCAAACAAGGCAAAAATGTAAGCAAGCTTGAAAAATATCAGGAAACAATTGACAGCATGCTGACCCAAATAGTTACTGTAGATTGCGAATTTGTTGAAAACAACCTAGGGCCTAAAATGAAGGAAACTGGCGATTTGAAAGTAGCCAAAAAAGTATTTCAACTAATGCTTACCGGAAAATGTACCGATAGTCCCTTGTTCCTTGAGTCTGCAATAATCTTATTTGAAAAAGAACCGGAGTTCGGATTGGCAAAAGTTATTGCATTGAAACACGCCTCAGCAGGTGATTTAGAAACTGCCCATACCTACTATGATAAAGCAATAGAGTATGCCGATGACAATTTAAAGAAGGCTGAAATCTATATGAGCAAAGCACAACTGTACTCATCCAAAGGACAGAAAGTTGCTGCCAGAACACAGGCTCGTAAAGCACTGGCTATAGACCCGTCAATGAACGATGGGTACGTATTGATAGGGAATCTTTACATGCAGAGCTATCAGGAATGTCGTCAGGGAGTAAGCAAAGTTGATGACCGACTGGTATTTATAGCCGCCTACAATCAATACCAGAAAGCCGGAAATTCTTCTATGATGCAAAATGCCAAAGAGCAGTTTCCATCAATTGAAGAGATTTTTGAACTTGGTCTTAAAGAAGGAGAAGTAATGAATTGTGGATGTTGGATCAATGAGTCTGTCAAACTTGCTCGAAGACCATAGTCAAAGCAAAAAATAAATAATATTAGCATCCTTGTTTAAAATAACAGGGATGCTTTTTTGTTTTATAGTTGAGCACTATCAATCGCATGAATACAATTAGGTTTTATATAATTTTAATTCTCGCAATTTCAATTTTCTCGTGTGTAGATGAGAAAAACAAAAACGTGCTTGAGAAAGAAACCTTTGAGGGGCCTTCTATAGAAATGGATAGTGTCACATTGATCTTTAGTGACTCTGTAAAGGTTAAAATTAAACTTAAAGCTCCCAAACAATTAATACTGGACAATGATGACCGGGAGTTTCCTGATGGCATTTATCTGGAATTTTTTGATAAAAATGAAGAAATATCATCAATACTCGTCGGAGATCGGGGATACTATATCAAAAAAGAAAATCATTACAAGGCTGAAGGAAATGTGCTGCTATATAATGTAGTCAGTAAAGATGAGTTGTCCACTGAAGAATTGATTTGGGAACCTGATGAAGAAAAAGTACATACTGATAAATTTGTAACCATCAAATCTGAGGATGAAATTCACACTGGAGAAGGACTGACCGCAGATCAGGATTTTGAATCCTACACCATCTTGAACCCATCCGGCACTTTGTCTATTGACGAGCAGTTTTAACTATGAATAATAATTTATTACAGATAGTCCTATTGACCCTTTCAGCAGGGTTCTTTATCATTGGAATCCATCAAACCATGACACTTGGTTTTTCATATTCTTATTGGATTTTTATGTTAAGTATATCTCTATTACTTTTATATAAAATTAAAAAGGACAAAACAAAGAAGTCCTAACTCACTTGTCCAAATGGATCCATATCAGGTTAGCTTAATTATTATTTGTTTATTGTTTTCAGCCTTGTTCTCCGGCATGGAAATCGCTTTTATCTCGTCAAACAGGCTTCATATTGAATTGAGAGGAAAACAAGGATCAATATCAGGGCGCATCATCTCAAGGTTTGCCAACCACCCTTCCCGTTTCATTTCCACTATACTGGTTGGAAACAACCTGGCTCTTGTGTTGTATGGCATCCTCATGGCTGTATTATTAGAACCATGGGTGATTGGTATTTTACCGGAAAAACTGACAGGTGACATCTCAATTTTATTAGTACAGACCATTATTTCTACATTGATCGTATTGATCACAGCGGAGTTTTTACCAAAAAGTATTTTTATGATAAATCCGTACTTTTTGCTCTCCGTATTTTCAATTCCATTCCTGATAATATACTATCTCTTGTTCCCTGCGGTATATTTAGTAACCGTTACCAGCAAATTTTTCATTACTCAGGTATTAAGGCTGGAATATTCGGAAGACAAGCCCATATTCAGCCTCACTGACCTAAACCATTACGTAAAAAACCTTATCAGTACCAAAACAGAAACTACACCCGAAGATGAAATCAACACCAAAATATTTAACAACGCTTTAGAATTCAAAACGGTCAAGGTTCGTGAATGTATGATTCCCCGTACTGAAATCGTTGGTGTGGATGTGTCAGAGGATATTGATGAACTAAAAACAGCATTGATTGAAAGTGGGCATTCCAAGATCGTTGTTTATGATGAGTCAATAGATAATGTCATTGGGTATTGTCATACTTTTGAACTGTTCAACAAGCCCAAATACATCAAAGACATTCTTACCAAGATTACCATAGTGCCTGAAACTATGGCAGCCAATGAATTGCTCATCCAGCTGATCTCTGAGCACAAAAGCATGGCATTGGTAGTAGATGAATATGGTGGGACTTCCGGTATTGTGACCATCGAAGACATAATAGAAGAAATCTTTGGAGAAATCAGAGACGAGCATGATGATGAAGACCTCACGGAAATAGCATTAGATGACAATACTTATATATTAAGCGGCAGGGTTGAAATTGATTATTTGAATGACAAATACGAATGGGGGCTTCCTGAAGGAGAATATGACACTTTAGGAGGGTTGGTTTTATCCATTAATGAAAACCTGCCGGAACTCAACCAAATCATTACGTTTTCGAAGTTTTCAATGGAAATTTTATCAATGGAAGACACCAGAATAGAAAAGATAAAGTTACAGATTGACAACACGTTAACTGAAGATTGATATACATTTCTCTAAGGTTCTAAAAATTTGGTTTTTAAGAACATATATAATTACTTTTGCGCCTCTTCTAATATTTATTGTCCGATTATTTCGGAGTTTTCAACGAAAATTTGAAGGACTTTTTAAGAATAGAAACTATAAAATTTATTTAAAAAGCATTAACAAATGGCATTAATAAATACGCTAAGGAATAAAATGGGGAAAGTAGTTGTAGGCGTGATAGCTTTTTCAATTATTTCGTTCGTTGGAGCAGACCTTCTAGGTCCCAATTCTGCATTATTAGGTGGAGCCAATACAGATGTAGGAGAAATTGCCGGAAACACAATTACCAGAGACGACTATTTGGCAAAAATAGATGAGGTTTCATTTAACTTTCAGTCAAGTACCGGAAGAAGCCCTTCTTCAAACGAATTGGTCTCTATTCGGAATCAGGCGTGGGATGCTTTAATTGCTGAAATAGCTTATAAAAATCAGTTTGATAAATTAGGAGTAGAAGTATCAGAAGATGAATTGGTAGATATGGTTCAGGGTGAAAACATCAGCCCGCAGATCAAACAAATTCCTATTTTCACCAACCAGCAAACCGGTCAGTTTGATAAGAACTTAGTTGTTGAGTTTCTTAAAAGTCTTTCTAATCAACCACCTCAGCAAAGAGCAGCCTGGTATCAGTTTGAAAGCAACTTAGGTCCCGGCAGAAGGAGGTTAAAATATGAAAACCTTCTACTGAAGACCAATTATGCTACCGAAGAAGAAGCAAAACTGGAATACAAAGCAACTGCTGCTACAGCAGATGTTCAATACGTGTATGTGCCATACTATACTTTGAGTGACAGTGCTGTTTCTGTAAGTGATGATGAGTTGGAAGATTATTTGGAAGCTCATGAAGATGAGTACCAAAGAGAAGATACAAGGAGTATTAAGTATGTAACTTTCGAAGTTATTCCATCTGCCGGAGATACAGCTATTGTCAAAAAGGAAATTGAAGCCTTGAAAAAGGGATTTGCTACTGCTGAAAATGATTCCATTTTCTCTGTTGTAAACTCAGATGGCACCTTGCCTTATGTGACTTATCGTGCGGATAACGTTCCGGAAGTATTGTTTCAGGACGGAGAGTTGGTACCTGAAGGTACTGTAGTTGGCCCTCAGTTAGAAAACGGAAAATATGCGCTCTACAAACTCGCATCCGTATCCGAAGGGTTACAATATTCTGCAAAAGCCAGTCATATACTTTTCAAGCCGGAAGGTGATTCAGATGCAGCAAAAGCCAAGGCTAAAAGTGAGGCCAGAAAAATATTGAAAGAAATACGTGATGGTGCTGATTTTGCTGAAATGGCAAGAATTCATGGTACTGATGGTACCGCATCAAGAGGTGGGGATTTAGGATGGTTCAACGAAGGTCAAATGGTTGCTCCATTTCAGGAAGCGGTGTTTGCAGCTACTAAAACCGGTTTGCTAAAAGATGTTGTTGAAACAGATTTTGGATTTCACATCATTGATGTCACTGAGCTCAAAACCAATCTTTCTTATAAAGTAGGTAAGGTTGAACTGGAAATCTATGTAAGCGATCAAACCAGAAATAAATACTACAGGGAAGCAGAGATGTTTTCTGTGAAAAGCACAACCTTATCTGATTTTGAAAAAAACAGCACCGAAAGTGGTCTTGAAGTGAAAACAGCAGATCGAATTGGCAAAAATGACAGAAGAATAGGTACTCTGACAGAAGCCAGAAGCATTGTATCATGGTTATTTAACACTGCAAAAAAAGGGGATGTATCTGAAATCTATGAACTTGACAATTATTATGTAATCGCTGTGATGACTGGAATGCAGGGCAAGGGAACTGCTAAGTTGAATGCCGTAAGAAATGAAATAGAACGTAAGGTTAAAGACCAGAAGAAATCAAAAATTATTATTGACAAACTGGCATCTTCAAGTGGATCACTTCAGGAGGTTGCTGATGCTTATGGTTCGGATGCGAAAGTATATAGCATGAATGGAGTAAAATTGAGCAGCAATTCTTTGAATAGTGTTGGATTAGCCCCTGAAGCAGTTGGAACTATATTTTCTATGGAAAATGGAGAAAAAACCAAGCCATTTGCACTAGACAATGGAGTGATTGTAATTGAGTTGATTAATAAAGTCGATCCTGTAGAGATCGCAGATTATGTGCCTTATCAGGGGCAGGTTCAGCAAAAAAGACAATCAAGAATGGCTTTCAATATAGATGCTAGTGTCAAAGAATTGGCAGAGATAGAAGACAACAGATATAAGTTCTTTTAATAAAAATTCAAGATAAATTATATGGGAGCGGGATTAACCGTTCCCTTTTTTGTTTTATGTCAGACACAAGTTCATTTCAGGAAAGACTGGATCAGCAATACAGCTTTCCGGCTTTGTATCCGTTTAAATTTATAGTGCCTCAGGAAAGCCTGGATGATCTTCTGGTCATATTTGCAAAGCATGACCACCAGATCCGCCCTTCTAAAAATGGCAACTATATAAGTGTTTCCATAAACATCATGGCCGACTCCAGTGACACCATCATTGAATATTACAATCGTGCCAGTGTCGTTAAAGGGATCATTTCACTTTAACTACTAAAGTGAGTGTCAGACTCTAAGTCGAGCACCGATATTCATAAGACTTATAGAGGACTCATTTAAAATTTCACTTATATTCGTAAAGAATATAAAAGTGTTATGAACGGGAATTTCCACATTTTAAAACTGGTATTTGCAGTATTTCTGCTTTTATTGATCTGCCTAAAAGCTGAAGCCCAAACGAGTATAGAAGAAAATATGCCTACAAGAAAAGTGGACAAAAAAGTCAAGGAAGATAAAAAGAAATACCGCCCTAAGAGTGAAAAACTCATGTATATCTACAAAAGACGGACTAATGGCACACTATACGGTAATCCCTGTGCACTATCTGTTACGCGCAAAATGGGTTTTGAATATATGGCTCAGGAAAAATCCACTATTGATCTAAAATCATATTGGGAACGATTCTTCCACAATGGTTGGGTTAAAACCAAACTGGTATTGAGAAGAGGTCCCTGGTGGAAAATCACCGTAAACAAGCGACTAAAAGAATGTCAGGGTTCTACGGGAGATCGTACAGGATAATTTAGTTAAATGGATTTATCCCCACATAATTGAACGGTGTAATAGCCCTCAATTCCTCCTTCACACTTTCGCTTACGTTCAATGTCTCTATAAAATCTTTGATACTTTGTTCCGTTATAGCCTGATTGGTTCTCGTAAGCTCCTTCAAGGCTTCATAAGGTTTAGGATAGCCTTCCCGTCTCAAAATAGTCTGGATAGCCTCAGATGCTACTGCCCAATTATCTTCAAGATCCTTATGAATCGCTGGTTCATTCAGTTCCAGTTTTTTCAATCCTTTTTCCAATGATTTTAAAGCAATAAACCCATGTGCAACAGGTACTCCAATATTTCTCAACACGGTAGAATCTGTTAAATCCCGTTGCAACCTGGAAATAGGTAATTTGCTGGAAAGGTGGTCGTATATCGCATTTGCAATACCAAGATTTCCTTCAGCGTTTTCAAAATCGATTGGATTTACTTTATGCGGCATTGCCGAAGATCCTGTTTCTCCTTTTACTATTTTTTGTTTGAAATAACCCATAGAGACATACTGCCATACATCGCGGCTAAAATCAATGAGGATAGTGTTGATCCTTTTCAGGTTGTCAAATAAAGCAGCAAGGTTGTCATAGTGCTCGATCTGGGTTGTTGGATAACTTCTATCTAACCCGAGCGTATCGTTGACGAATTTTTTAGCAAAGCTGTTCCAGTCTATATTTGGATATGCCACATGGTGGGCATTCATATTGCCCGTAGCTCCCCCAAATTTGGCCGAAAAAGGTATGGATTTCAGTGTATTGATCTGAACGGATAATCGTTCGCAAAAAACAAGTAGCTCTTTTCCTACAGTAGAAGGAGATGCCGGTTGTCCATGAGTTTTGGCTAACATTGGCACATCTTTCCACTCTCTCGCCAACCCATTCAATTGATCCAGTACCTGATGCAATAATGGTAAAAA
The DNA here is from genome assembly GCF_040151475.1 of Reichenbachiella sp. MALMAid0571. Classification (NCBI taxonomy): domain Bacteria; kingdom Pseudomonadati; phylum Bacteroidota; class Cytophagia; order Cytophagales; family Reichenbachiellaceae; genus Reichenbachiella; species Reichenbachiella sp. MALMAid0571. The sequence goes on from NZ_JBDKWG010000144.1 coordinate 135,897, forward strand.
CTTTTCATTCAACGCATCTTTTATCTGCAAAGGAACTGAAGTATTATTGATGTCCTGTGAGGTCAATCCGAAGTGAATAAATTCTTTGAATTTGGACAAACCCAAATTGTCAAATTTTTCTTTCAAAAAATACTCAACCGCTTTTACATCATGATTGGTAGTCTTCTCTACCTCCTTGATTGACAAAGCATCTTCTTCTGAAAATTGAGATACTATTTTTCTCAATACAGGAAAAATATTTTTGTCAACCTCTTGTAGTTGGGGCAAAGGAAGGTTGCACAGGGCAATGAAATAATCCACCTCTACATGTACCCGGTTTTTGATCAAACCATATTCTGAAAAGTATTGTGCCAGTTCAATGGTGTTTTTGCGGTATCTGCCATCTACTGGTGAAATGGCCGTAAGAGTATTTAAATCCATGTGCATTATAAATAATGAAGGCGCAAAATTAGTGAATTCGAAGCACTATATTTTAATACAGTTTTATTTTATGGTTACATTTTCTGACAGTAAATTCCGGTATGATCAAATTTCAACATAAAAATCTAATAAGATTTGCCACCAGCCTGTTGACAAGAGCAGGACTGCCAGAGGACAGAGCAAAAATTACAGCAAGTACGTTGGTGGAATCTGACCTCATGGGACATAGCACACATGGTTTGTCTTTGCTGTCTCCGTATTTGGACAGTGCAACAAAAGGAAAAATGAAATTGTCTGGTGATCCTCGCACCATTCGGGATACAGGCGCAAGCATAGCCTGGGATGGGCAGTATTTGCCAGGTCCATGGTTGATTCATGAGGCAATAGATTTGGCTTTAGAAAGAATCACAAAGCATCCGGTTGTCACTATGACCATTCAAAAAAGTCATCACATTGGTTGTTTGGCGGCATATCCCGAGCGTGCAACAGAAAAAGGATTGATGATGTTGTTGTCGTGTTCCGATCCAATCAATGCCACAGTAGCTCCATTTGGTGGATTGGAAGGTGTTTATAGTCCCAATCCACTTGCCATTGGTTTTCCGACAGAAGGAAAACCAGTTATTATAGACATCAGTATGTCCAGCACCGCCAATGGGTTGATTAATCAAAGTTATGCTCAGGGGAAAAAACTACCTCATCCATGGCTTCAAGATGGCAAGGGCGAAGTAACGGATGATCCTGCCTCCTTTATGGAAAATCCTCCTGCTACTATATTGCCTTTGGGAGGTCAGGATGCTGGCTATAAAGGTTTTGGTCTTGGTTTACTGATAGAAATGTTGACTTCAGGGCTTGGAGGGCATGGTCGTGCGGATTCTCCTACTGATTGGGGTGCTTCTGTCTTTTTGCAGGTCTTCGATCCTGAAGGCTTTGGTGGATTGGAAAATTTTAAAAGACAAGCACAATTTTTAGCAGAAGCCAGTCTTGCCAGCAAACCTATTGACCCGGGCAATCCCGTTCGGCTACCTGGCCATCGTGCAATGAATCTTCGTGACAAACAAAAAAAGGAAGGGGTTGTCTTGAATCCTTCTATCGTACAGTCATTGGAAAGCTGGGGTGAAAAACTGGGGGTGGTAATGCCAGAAAATAAACAATCCTAGAAAATGCGATAGTTAACTACCTCATTGAAAAAAGTACTGATGACAGACGGCTGAATAAATATACTAAACACTACACCAAACAAAGCACCTACCAAGTGTGCATGGTGGTTCACATTGTCTGCCATTCTTTTTCCCTCATAGTACGAATAAATAAGGTATAAAGCACCTAAAATAAATCCCGGAATACAAATGATGCCATACAGACATATCGGATTGGTAGGGAGAAAAAGTATGCTGCTAAATACTACAGCAGATACTCCTCCGGATGCCCCTAAAGAATTGTAATGTGGATGGTCTTTGTGCTTCAAAATGGATGGAATGTCAGAAACTACAATACCTATCAGGTAGAGTGCTAAAAAATAATATGGACCACTTGGGCCAAGGATATAGGTGTACATATCTTCTATCAGTCTTCCAAAAAAGAAAAAAGTAAACATATTAAAACCCAGATGAACCCAGTTAGCATGTACAAACCCTGAACTGATCATACGATAAAACTGACCACTTTTAGTTACGGCATAAGGATTCATCATTAGTTTATGCTGAAGGTCTGGTTTATTCCAACCAGTCATACTGATTGCAATTGTTACTATGATAATGATGATACTAAATGACATACTCAAAGCCCGTTTTAAATGTATTTTTATTCTACTATTCCTGTAATTGTTATTTTCGAAGCAACCACCTATTTGTCTCTTGCTATTATCGATTTGGCAAACTCTTTCAATTCTACCAAAGATTCTTCCGGTTCGTTTAGTTGATCCAGAGTAGCAAAAGCTTTATCAAAAAACAGATTCATCTTTTCTTCAGACGCTTCCTTTACACCCAATTCATCGTACAATTCTTTAACTGCATTTACCTTTTTTATCGAATCAATTTCTTTGTCTTGCAGCAGTAAAGTAAGAGTGTTTTTCTGGTCAGCATTCGCCAGTTCCATTGCTTTGATCAATAAAAACGTTTTTTTGTTGGAAATAATGTCACCACCAACCTGCTTACCAAACTTTTCCTGTTCGCCATATACATCTAGGATGTCATCCTTCAACTGAAACCCGATTCCCATGTGAATACCAAAGTTCCTCAGTTTGACGGCTTCTTCTTTGGTCATTCCCCCTAACAACCCTCCAAGCTCCAGGCTAAAACCAAGCAAAACAGCAGTTTTTAACATGATCATGTTGATGTAGTCAATCTCCTCGATTCTTTCTTCTGTCTCAAAATTCATATCAAGTTGCTGTCCTTCACACACCTCTATGGCACATCGGTTGAATTGCCTGAGTATATAAGCAATGTCATCTGTTTCTGCTTCCAGTAATAATTCGTAAACATATATTGACATGGTATCACCGGACAATATAGCGGTATTGCTATTCCATTTTTCATGCACAGTGGTTTTTCCCCTACGCAAGGGGGCATCATCCATAATGTCATCATGCACTAAAGTAAAATTATGAAACACTTCCACGGCCAGAGCTGGTTTCAATATTTTCTGCCAGTCCTCTTTCTTAATGCCATAGGCCAAAAGAGTCAACAATGGGCGCATCCTTTTGCCACCTAGAGTCAATATATATTCAATAGGCTCATACAACTCTGCTGGATAACCTCCAAAATTCAGCTCCTTAATACTTTTGTTTAACTCAGAAACTAATATGTCTATATTCCGGTTCGTCTTCATTTTCCACTTCTACAAATTCCAAATCTATTGTACGACGGTTGATGTCCGTCTTGATCACTACCACTGTCACTTTATCTCCCAGCGTAATTACTTTCCTATTTCTTTTTCCTACCAGACAATAATTTTTATCGTCGTACTCGTAGTAGTCATCATCCATATCGGATATGCGTACCATACCCTCACATTTTGTTTCTGTTATTTCCACAAACACACCCCACTCTGTAATTCCTGAAACAATACCCTCAAATGGTTTGTTTTCCACAGAAGCCATAAATTCTACTTGTTTGTACTTAATGGAAGCCCTTTCAGCATCAGCTGCACGTTTTTCTCTTTCTGATGAGTGCAAACACAACTCATTGTATTCTTTGGGATCAGGAGATTTTTGCTTGTCGATGTAGTGCTGCAAAAGCCTGTGTACCATCACATCGGGATACCGCCTGATAGGTGAAGTAAAATGTGTGTAATGTGGAAATGCCAAACCAAAATGCATTTTTGGATCGGTGGTATATTTGGCTTTGGCCATAGACCGTATAGCCAACGATTCCAATACGTTTTGCTCGGGTTTTCCTTTGATGTCATCCATCAAAGTATTTAATGAACTGGATACTTTTCCTGGCACCATGTTGAGCTTGTGTCCAAAACGAACGGCAAATTTTGAGAATGCTTCCAATTTTTCAGGATCAGGTGCATCATGTGTTCTGTAAACAAATGTATCTTCTCCTTTGTGCAAGCCGAATACATGCTCGGCGACATATTTATTGGCCAATAGCATAAATTCCTCTACCAACTTATGTGCATCTTTTCTTTCCCTTGGAATAATTCCCAGGGGCTTGCCATTTTCATCGAGCTGAAATTTTACCTCAACGGTTTCGAAATTGATGGCTCCCTTGGCAAATCTTTGCTTCTTAAAAAGCTTTGCCAGAGCATTCAATGTGTTTATTTCTTTAGCGAAATCCCCTTCATTACTTTCAATTCTTTCTTGTGCTTCCTCATAGGCGAACCTCCTATCGGAATGAATCACTGTCCTTCCAAACCAATGTTTCTTGATTTCCGCTTCAGGCGTAATTTCGAAAACTGCTGCAAAAGTCAGCTTGTCTTCATTTGGTCGTAGAGAACAAACACCGTTTGACAGTTTTTCAGGAAGCATTGGAATAGTCCTGTCCACCAGATATACCGAAGTAGCTCTTTCTACAGCTTCTTTATCCAAAATAGAACCAGGCTTTACATAATGAGATACATCTGCTATATGAACCCCAATTTCAAAATTACCATTCTTTAATTTTTTAAGAGAAATGGCATCATCAAAATCTTTGGCATCTACCGGGTCAATAGTAAAAGTGGTGGTTTTCCTAAAATCCTTTCTTTTCTTGATCTCATCCTCTTCAATCAATTCAGGAATTTTTTCTGCTTCCTGCTCTATATGGGAAGGGAATCTAAATGGCAAATCGAATTCGGCCATGATAGAATGAATTTCCGTTTCATTTTCTCCGGCTTTCCCAAGGATTTCTTTCACCTCACCAATAGGGTTTTTATTTGATCCGCCATGCCATTCTTTTATCTTAACAATTACCTTATCGTTGTGTTTGGCCTTCCCGATTTTTTCAGGATAAACAAATACATCAATGTGTATCTTTCTATTGTCGGGGACAACAAACGCATATCGGGGCATGATTTCAATACGTCCTACAAATTCCTTCTTTTTTCGTTCAACAATGTCAATAACCTTTCCCTCTACCTTTTTGCCGTTTCTACTTGCTTTTAGTTGGACAGATACAATGTCTCCGTCAATTGCGGATTTGAGATCTTCTGTTTTTACCCAGATATCCTCTTCTGCATCTTCAGATATCACATAAGCAAACCTCTTGTTTACATGATCTACTCTGCCTACAATACTGACAGCCTCCGCCTTGCTGCGGAAAGAATTATTACGGAGCTTCAATATTTCATTGTCATCCGCCATGTCCATCACTACATTAAAAGCCAGTTCTTTTGATTGTAGATCACGAATTCCTGTTTTGTTTATTATTTGTCTTATTGAAAATGTCTGTCCCGGATTGGTCTCAAACAATTGTCTTATTTTTTGTTGAATAAATTCAACCGAAAGTGTTTTTTTCGCTTTGAATTTATTCCCTCTTGATTTCTTTTTTGCCATGTTAATTTTTGTCGTGTAGAATTTCGAAAGGAATCACGACTGTAATACTAATTTCGAAGTGACAGGATTATCCTGATGATTGATTATTTGCTGTGTGCTGTTTTGTTCTATGATTTCCCCCTGATGCATCACCATCACTCTTTCCGCCACAAATTTAATGACAGAAAAATCATGGGAGATAAAAATGTAAGTTAAGTTTAATTTATTTCTCAAAGCCACCAGCAATTCCAGAATCTCCAATTTGACCGAAGCGTCCAGTGAGGAGACGGCTTCATCGAATATGATTAATTGGGGGTTAGCTGCCAGTGCTTTAGCAATACAAACTCTCTGCTTTTCTCCCCCTGACAAATGATGTGGCAACCTATCCATCAAATCGTGATCAAGGTTGACCATGTCAAATAAAACAGATGTCTGGTCTTTGTTGTAGCTGCCGTTGTATTTTAGTTTGTTGGTAACTAAGACCTCTTCAACGGCCTTTCCCACTTTTTGTTTTGGGCTTAGTGCCAATCCTGGATTTTGAAACACCATTTGGATATCACCTTTCGCCATTTTATTCCCCATAAAGTCAATAGAACCCGAACTGCTTTTGAGCAACCCCGCAAGACACCAGGCAAGCGAACTTTTTCCACTTCCTGACTCACCAAGAATTCCCAATGTTTCACCTTTTTGAATGGAAAAGCTGGCATTCTTTAATGCATGTAATTTTTTATTGAAAAAAACCGACCGACCACCTGAAGAAACATGGTGGATATTTAGGTTGGTTACAGTGAGAAATGGTTCTTCCAGCTTTTCTTGCCTCTCAGTTATGCTTCTATTTGCTAATTTTTCACTGTTGAGAAATAGTTTTTGAGTGTATTCACTTTTCTCATCAGAGCTAAAATTTGCAGTGTCAATGGCATCTACCATCTTTCCTTTGCTCATTACAAGGATTCTATCAGAATGATCCAGTGCCAACGACAGGTCATGGGAAATAAGCACAATGGACATTCCTTTACTTTCACATAACACTTGAAGGTATTCCAAAATAATCTGTTTGGAAGCAATGTCCAAAGAAGAAGTTGGTTCATCTGCAACCAACAGCGCAGGGTTTCTGATGGTAGCCATTACCAACATCACCCGCTGGCATTCTCCCCCTGACAATTGGTTGGAGTAGGAATTATATATCTTCTCAGGAGTTGCAAATCCAACCTTTCCCAATTCCTCCAAAATATGTTTTACTGCTTCCTTTTTATCCAGGCCATCATCTAACAGCATGGCTTCCAATATTTGATGTCCGCATTTCATAACAGGATTCAAATAAAGGGTTGGTTCTTGAAAAAGCATGCTAAAAGTCTTGCCTCTCAGTGGATTTAGTTCATTTAATGAACTAATAGACAATTGCTGCTCTTTTTCGATATTGATGGATTGAAAAGTTGTGACCGCTTTTTCATCATTGATATTCAACAAAACACGTCCCAAAGTAGTTTTCCCTGAGCCTGTTTCCCCCACTATAGCCAAACGTTCACCTCTGTATATTGAAAAGCTGACATCTCTTAAGGCACATTGTTCGATGTTTTTCGCTTCATAACGAACCGTTAAACCCTGAATGCGAATAAGTGGTGAATTTTTTCCAGAATCCATTTAATATCAATTCACAAAATGAATCCTATCGGGAGGTAGGATTTCTATTCCTTTTAATCGGAGAAATAGTTGAGCCGTAGCTTCCACATCTCTGTTGCAATATTTTGCTATTTTTTCCAGATCATTTTCCTGATAGTAAACTGTAGAGACCATACTACCATCCATGTCCTCCTTGGGTGAAGGGATATCGAGAATGGCCGTAAGCAATTCCAGCGACGTAAAACTCTTTCGGTCACCAAATTTCCATAATTCCATGGTGTCGATGTGTCCGACTTCCCAGGGTTTTTTACCAGAGAGTTGAAGAAAACCCGGAATGTCTATCCTGTTGACCACCATACGCCTTGCCATATACGGAAAGTCAAATTCCTTTCCATTGTGTGCGCATAGCTTGATTTTCTGTTCATCCAGTTTTTTGTTTATTGTTTGAATGAATTCTTCCAAAAGTGCTTTTTCATCGTCGTTGTAGAGTGCCTTAATCCGTAAGTTGAGATTCCCTTCTTTATCAGTATAAAAGACGCCAATGGAAATGACTACCACTTTGCCAAACTCTGAGTAAATCCCAGCCCTTTCGGCATACAATTCCTCAGCACTCATTTCCTCATCATTTTTCAGGTAGATGGATTTCTTCACCCATAAATTTTGCATCCTTTCTGACAAGTCAGAAAAAGTTGGCTTCTCCGAAACCGTCTCAATGTCAATGAATATTAGGTTTTTTAAAAATTTCATAGTCAAATATTTTGAGTCATTGCGAGGCAGTCTGTTTGAACGGACAGGCTACTTATTTCTATGTCTAAATTTGTGATTACTAATTGTCTATGTAATGTTAATCAATTCACTTCAGCTTTTTTCTTCCAATACCTCATCAAACCAGCAACACTCATCCAAGAAGGATTGGCTGCTTCATACAGTTGAATGTCCTTATCATTTAAACTAACCTTTTTCAACTGTCCTGCCACATGCTGCATAAACTGTGGCACCATTTCTTCATTGGTTTCACCAGCTTCCCAATGCGATTTTATCCATGCCGACCAATCGTCCAGCATTGCTTCCAGTTCATTAAAATGTTGGTCTATGTTTTCAATTTTGTCGTAGTGAGTCAGGTACAGTTGCTTCGGGTTCAATCGCCTTAAAATGGCGATCGAATTTTTCCAATCTTCAATATTGATATCCGGTGGGGGGCAGGGAGGCACAACGATTCCCTGATCAATTTTTACTCCGGCAACATCTCCGGTAAAGACCACATCATCTAGCTGCCAGGCAATATGATGCCTGGCATGGCCAGGCGTATGCCAGCTTTTTAAAGCCACATCTCCAATTTCGATTACCTCTTCATCTCCCACTTCTACCAACTGCTTTACAGGAATTTTTTTCATCTGTCCCCACAGTTCATCCATTTTGTCTCCATAGATACGAGTGGCAGATTCCATCAACCTAGACGGATCTTCCATGTTTTTCGCCCCAAAAGGATGGACATAAATTTTTGCGCCATGCTCAGCGAATACCCAGGCAGCTCCGGCATGATCCAGGTGTATATGGGTAAGAAAAACATGCTTGATATCCTCAATCTTATATCCATGTACAGCCAGTTCATTTTCCATTGCTTTTATGGTAGAATGTGGCCCAGTCTCTATCAATATTGGTCCTTCAGAAGATTCAATCAAAAAAGAGGCAATGGTGTGGGGTAGATTCAGAAACTGGAGATCTAGTACATGGATTTTACTCATAAATAGGAGATTAGACTTTAAACAAATATCCTAACTAAAAGAGGCAAAAACAAACTATACCGGGATTAGAAGAATAGGTTAGTAAATATCCTTACCCTAGATTTTTACTTGAAAAGGGATTGGAGTTTTTAGGGTTATCTCCAAAATATTTTTCTATCACCTGTTGTTTCCGTTATTTTTACTTTTCATTATCTAATTCATCTATGCTGCTACTTATTTCCCCAGCCAAGTCCGTTGATTTCGAATCTCCAGCGAATACTTCTATTGCTACTCAACCTGATTTTGTGGCTGAATCCACAAGGCTGATTAAAAAGATGGGGACTTTTTCTCGTAAAAAAGTGGGTGAATTGATGAGCATCAGCCCCGAACTTGCCGCACTTAATGTTGATCGCTATCAGAAGTGGACTCCAGAGCCAAAAAAAGAAGATACAAAGCAGGCATTACTGGCTTTTAATGGTGAAGTTTTCAGAGGGCTGAATGCCAAAGAAATGAATGAAGGAGACTTACAGTTTGCACAGGATCACCTGCGAATATTGTCAGGGCTGTACGGGTTGCTGCGACCATTGGATTTGATTCAGCCCTATCGCCTGGAGATGGGCACCAGGCTCAAGTACTACAGTTACAACAATCTTTACCAATTTTGGGGTGATAAAATCACCAAGAGAATCAATGCTGATTTGGGTGAATCAAAATGTGTGGTAAATCTGGCCTCCACGGAATATTATAAATCGGTACTAGAACCGAAACTCAAGGTTAATGTGATTACGCCAATCTTCAAAGATTTTAGTAAAGGAGAATACAGAGTGCTTATGACTTACGCCAAAAACGCACGGGGAGTGATGGCCAACTACATTATTAAAAATCGCATCACCGAGCCGGAACGGATGAAGTCATTCAATGAAAATGGCTATGTATTCGATCCTTCCCTGTCAGACGAATCGAATTGGGTCTTTACCAGAGGCTAGTTTCAGGACGGAAATTTCTTTCTTTCTTATTCCCATAAACATTCGCTACTTTAGACCACCATGTGGACATACATAGCAATCGGATTTGGAATTTATATACTGATTTCCACTATTGTATTTTTTGTGCAGGAATACTTCATGTTTCATCCTGAAAAGCTCCCGGAAGATTTCGAATACAGGTTTGACGTGCCTTTCGAAGAACATTTTTTTGATGTGGAAGAAGGGGTACGAATCAATGGACTTCACTTTAAGGTCAACAAACCAAAAGGCATAGTCATCTATTTTCATGGCAACACCCGAAGCATAAAGGGGTGGAGCAAATACGCCAAAGATTTTACCAGAAACGATTATGATGTGTTGATCATCGACTATCGTGGGTTTGGCAAAAGCACTGGAAAACGACAAGAAAAGGCCATGTACCGGGACAGTCAATACATCTACAATCAGGTGAGGGGCTGGTTTCCTGAAGATCAAATCATAATTTATGGAAGGTCGATGGGCTCAGGGTTTGCTGCAAAACTGGCATCCAAAAACAGGCCCAGAATGTTGATTCTGGATGCACCTTATTACAGCTTTTCACAGTTGACCAACAGATGGTTGTTTTTCTTGCCACTGTCAATTTTGCTTAAATTTCACATTCGTACGGACATCTGGATCAAATACGTGAGGTGTCCCGTTTACATTATTCATGGCACAAAAGACAGCCTCATTCCCTACCGATCCAGCGTAAAGTTGAGGAAAGAAGCCCCATTGACCACAAGGCTAATCCCAATCCATGGAGGCAGACACAACGATCTGCCTACATTCAAAGAATACCACAACCATCTATCAGAAATACTCAACGACAAACACGATGTAATTTTTGACAAGGGTCTTCGAGATCATCTGGATTTTTAGTAACTTCATTTTGATAAAATTTTAGAATATAGTATTGATGGAGTCATTTTTAAGTTTGCCACTTTTGGATAAGACCAGGGCATTGTATCTGGACGGCACTTTTGTAATTGACATCAGATATTACAAGTATAAAATCAACCTATACCTCTATGCAAATCATTATTTTGAAGTATTTATAAATGACAAAACCTCACAGATTGAAAAAATTGAACCATTGCCTTTTGAATCTACCAGGCTAAAATTTTATGCTGATCAGCTGAAAATTGGCAGAAGCAAGATTCGGGAGAAAAGGGGATATTATAATACTGTCAGGTTGTGATAGTTCACATACCAATCGTAAAAATTTACAGGTCTAAAATTAGAAGCAAGATAAATATTACCTTCCCTAAATCTTCATCATAAACCATTTGGCCAATACCTTGTAATTCACTTTAGTGCCATGCATGAAAATACCTATGCGGTAAATCCTTCCGGCAAACCAGGTAGTCGCCAGAAAACCACCTACAACAGATAGCATTGATGCCGCTATTTGCCAGATGGGTACGTCAAAAGGAATACGCATCATCATAACTACCGGGGCAGTAAAAGGAATAATGGAAGTCCATACAGCCAGTGATCCGTGAGGTTCTTTTAAGATGGCGGCAATGATTACCATGGAAAAAATCAGGGGAATAGTAATAGGTAGCATGAATTGCTGAGAATCAGCATCGCTATCCACTGCCGATCCTACAGCAGCAAACAATGCTCCGTAAAGCAGATATCCTCCCAGAAAATAGAAAACAAAGCAGCCTATTACCAATGGGAAGTTGACCTTCTTAAGGGCATCAAATATTACATTTCCGGTATCTGCTTTTACCGGGGTTTTAATCGGCTGATTCTGAGCCAGAGATTCTATCTTGTCAGGTTCTACGTCCTTCAATAAAATGGCTGAACCCACAGAAACAATTCCGGTAGAAAGAGCTGTCCAAAGTAAAAATTGAGTCAGCCCAACTGCTCCCACTCCGATTATTTTTCCCATCATCAGTTGAAAAGGTTTTACCGATGAAATGATTACTTCTATTACTTTACTTGTTTTTTCTTCTATCACTCCTCTCATAATCTGTGCACCATAGAAGAAAATGAAAAAGTAAATTAAGAAAGCACTGATGTAGCCAACAGCAGAAGATGCTTCTGAACTACTTTCATTTTCGGTTCCTGCTTTAGACAGGTTATAAGTACTAAGTTCTACTCTGGCTTTGAGTTGCTCAAGTTGTTCTTTTTCGATTCCTGAATTGATCAATTTGATGTTTTCCAGCTCTGTTCTGATCTTACCCTCTATTGTTTTTTCCAGGCTAAAACCGGGATTGTTGAATGAATAGAAAGATATTTCCGCCTTGTTGTTTATATCAATTTCAGGGATATAAAGTAATGACACTCCTTTATTGTTAATCAATTCTGCTTTGGCCTCTTCCAATGATTTGTGCGTCATTTCGAATTTAACAGAACCATTGTTTTCCATTTTTCCATCGAAATATCCGGACTCGTCCAATACCCAAATGACTTTCTGATCTGTGCTTTCTCTGGTCGCCAACCAGGTGGGCACTATGGCTATCCCGGCAAATAACAACGGTCCTAAAATGGTCATGATGATAAATGACTTTTTCCTGACACGACTCAAATATTCACGAGCGATTATTAAACCTATCTTACCCATTGTTTGAATTGGTTACTTGTGAAATAAAAATATCATTGATCGAAGGTATTTTTTCATTGGCTGATACAATCTCTACCTTATCGGCCAGGCTCCTCAGCAAGTCGTTAAGATTTTCTCTACCTGGAATTTGTATTTCCGATCGAAAAATCTGATCATTCTCGGTAGAAGAAAGACAAGTATATCCATTCAACAATACGTCCAGATTTCCCCGGTGCTCTATTATGAATGTATTGCTTCGAAATTGATTGCGAATTTCATTCTTTGGGCCATTCAATATAGTAGTCGCATCGTGAATCAAACAGATATGATCACAAAGTTCCTCCACAGATTCCATTCTGTGAGTGGAGAAAATTATGGTAGTTCCCTCATCTCTCAATTGCAAAATTTCGTCTTTGATTAAATTGGCATTGACCGGATCAAAACCTGAAAAAGGTTCATCTAAAATGATGAGTTGAGGCTTGTGCATCACCGTAGCGATAAACTGTACTTTCTGCTGCATCCCTTTCGAAAGGTCTTCCACATTTTTATGATACCAGGAGGAGATATCCAGTTTTTCAAACCATTCTTTAATAATCCTGACAGCATCAGATTTGGCCATTCCTTTGAGTCTGGCCAGATATACCAATTGCTCTGCCACCTTCATCTTTTTGTAGAGCCCTCTTTCCTCCGGTAAATAACCCATAGCTCTGACGTGATCGGGTTCAAGTGGTTTACCATTGAAAATGATTTCACCCGCATCCGGCATGATAATGTTGGTGATAATCCGGATCAGGGTGGTTTTTCCAGCTCCATTGGGACCCAGGAGTCCAAAAATACTGTTCTGAGGAATATTCAGGTGGATATCTTTCAGAGCCTGGTGATCTCCGTAAGACTTACTTATTCCTCTTATACTGAGAATGTCCAAAGTAAAGTGGTTTAGGTTTCATTGGTGTTAGTATCCAAATGTAAACCATTATTACAGAGTCCCAGAATTTTAAATCAAATTATTGGCGTATGCAAATTTGATCAAGCCAACAAGAGAGTTTGTTTTTGTTTTTCTGAAAATGTTTTTGCGGTGGGTTTCCACGGTTCGCTCACTGATAAAAAGTTCTTCGGCTATCATTTTATTGGTAAACTCCTTGGCTATCAACTTCAAAATTTCTCGTTCTCTTTCGGTAAGGAGTTTTTGCTCGTCTGGTTGGTGGAGGTTGCGCACCAGCATACCATTAATTTCATTGCTCACAAACAGGTTGCCTTTTTTCACCGAATAAAGTGCATCAATCAATTCATCTTTGGAATCCTTTTTCAAAACATACCCGTCAATTCCTTCTTTCAATATTTCTTTTACCAGATGAGATTCATTGTGCATACTTAGTACCAATATTTTTATCTCAGGCCAGAGTCTTTTTACCTTTCTCACAAGGGTAAGTCCATCATCATCGGGTAAGTTGTAGTCCGTTACCAATACATCGATGTGATGCATTTTGAGAAATTCCATGGCTGCAGCGACTGTGCCTGCCGTACCAACGATTTCCATTTCTTCGTCGGTCTTCAACAAAGCAACTAATCCATCCAACATGATGGCGTGATCATCAACCAAAAAAACCTTCATTCTCTTTTTCTTTGTTTTTGAAATATGAAGATAAGATAAAAAGTCCATGCCCGAAAATTAGTAGGAATAAAATGAATTTTCTATCCTAGTTAGAGCGTAAAGAACTATCCGTACCAGCACTTACATGTTGATGTTGTCAAGGTAAATTGCCCAAATATCTTTTGGCTTCTTTTAAAACTTTTGGGGCTAGATAGACTGCAGAGATCATCGTAGGAAAAGCCATCATGGCGTACATAAAGTCGATGAGGCTCACCACTGCGGCCAAACTGGAAACTGAGCCTATGACTATGATACCCACATACCAGTAATTGAAATATTCGCTGTACCTGGCACCTATTAAAAAGGAAAGGCATTTTTTGCCATAATAAGAAGCTCCAAAAATGGTGGTAAACGCAAAGATCAGTACGCAGATAGCGAGTATGTAGGTTCCTATTCCGGGCATGGAAATTTCGAATGCCTTAACGGTTAGAGATATTCCGTTGAGGTCTCCGGTTTTCCAAACACCAGTTATGAGAATTGCCAATCCTGTTAATGTACATATTATGATTGTATCGATCAATGGGCCAAGCATAGCTACCAATCCTTCACGGACAGGCTCTGATGTTTTGGCAGCACCATGCATCATTGGTGCAGTACCAATTCCTGCTTCATTGGAAAAAGCGGCTCTTCTCGCTCCGGTTACAATAATTGCCCCAACTGCTCCACCAAGTGCAGCATTGGCACTAAATGCATCTTCGATAATAAGTAAGAAAGTAGGCAGTATTTCAGAAGCATTCGCAAGCAATATAAATACTACACTTCCTACATATAGAATCACCATTGCCGGAACCAGTTTGCCTGCTACCCGGCCTATTCTTTTAATTCCTCCAAAAATGACCAGGCCTGTCAACACAGTAATTAATAAACCAATGGATAGATTGACTGCAAGTTCGTTTTCCCCATTCCATCCGTTTGGTGTCAGCAAAATGTCCTTAGTTACCTGCACAAGTTGATTGGTTTGAAATACGGGGGTGGCAGCAAAAAAACCTGCTACACAAAAAAACAAGGCCAGAGGTTTCCAGCGTTTACCCATTCCTTCGGTGATCACGTACATTGGCCCTCCCTGGATATTGCCGTCTGAGTCTTTGCCTCTGTACATCACTGCCAGGGTACAAGTAAAAAATTTGGTAGTAATTCCAAAAACAGCACTAATCCACATCCAAAAAACAGCTCCCGGACCACCTGTGGCTATGGCTACAGCAACTCCACTGATATTGCCCATACCTACTGTAGATGCCAAATGACTGGACAAGGCTTCAAAATGACTTATTTCACCTGCACCTTTAGATTCATCATATTTTCCTCTGAGGATATTAACAGCATGTCTGAAATATTGCAATGGGAGCAGTCTTGAATATACAGTGAAAAAAATACCCCCTCCCAGAAGCAAAACAAGCAAAGGTGTTCCCCAGACAAAATTGGCAGCATCTACTATAAATTCTTCCAAGGTCTTTTGTTTTAGTTACAAGAGTGGTTTCAAGATTCCCCAGATATTCTCTGCCAGTATTTTATGCCCTTCAGGAGTGGGGTGAATGCCATCATCAAGGTTCAGTTCAGGAATACCAGCCACCCCCTCCAGGATAAATGGAATCAATGTGGTATTGTTTTTCTCAGCCAATTCAGGATAAATAGTTTTAAAATCATTGGCATATTCCTGCCCAAGATTTGGAGGTATTTGCATTCCTGCAAGTACAATTTTCGCCGAGGGGTATTTGTTTTTTACTTTATCAATGATAGACTGGAGATTTTTTCTGGTTTCAGTTGTTTGTATTCCCCGGAGGCCATCATTAGCTCCAAGTTCCAGTACAAATACATCCACCTTATTTTTCAATACCCAATCCACTCTGGAATTTCCGCTGGCAGTGGTTTCACCACTTAACCCTGCATTTACCACCCTATAATCCAAACCGAGGGAATCGACTATGCCACCAATTATAGCGGGAAATGCTTCTGATAAATCAAGTTGATACCCAGCTATAATGCTGTTGCCAAAAAATACGATGACCTTTTTTTCCGAATTGACTTCAGGCTGTTTTGACTGTTCTTTTTGGACAGTTTTGTTATTTTCAGATTGATTTTCCTTCTGTTGACAGCCAAAAAGCAGCAAAAAAAATAAGAAGAGAGAAAAGCCTTTAATTGTCATTATTGGTTTTGCATTTTCCAACCTTCAGTGGCAGTATTACTTAGAACCTTCGCCTTTAGGTTTCTGATTTTTAGGAGTGTTCTGATTGGGGTTTTTATTCTTGTTTTTATTTTTGTTTCTATTTTTATTCGGTCTGTTTTTACGCTTTTTGTTGCCACTCCCCGTTTTCTGCTTATACTTTTTGTCAAGGCTTTCCAGATCACTGTTCAGTGCTTGAAATTCTAGTTTTTCACCACCAACGTGATCGTCCATCAGGGTATCCGGTTTTTTCCCTTTTTCATTCATTTCTTGAATTTCCTTTACACGTTTGGCAGCAATAGGAATCCAGGCACTTTCCCCATCATAACCAAACCACATCAGTTTTCTGAAGATATCCGTCTTTTGGAGTTTTGCTTCTCCTTTTTGAGTTAGTATAGGTTTGCTTACATCAGGAATATCCTTCAGGGCATCCATGTAAGTCTCAAGTTCATAGTTGAGGCAGCATTTTAGCCGTCCGCATTGACCTGACAATTTGCTGGGATTCAACGAAAGGTTCTGATAGCGTGCTGCTCCCGTGGATACATTTTTAAATTCCGACAGCCAGGTTGAGCAACAAAGTTCTCTCCCACATGATCCAATTCCACCTAATCTGCCTGCTTCTTGTCTCAGGCTGATTTGCCTCATCTCTACCCTGATCTTGAACTCCCCGGCCAGTCGCTTGATTAGTTCCCGGAAATCCACACGCTCTTCAGCGGAATAATAAAAAGTAGCTTTGGTGTTGTCTCCCTGATATTCTATATCGGTCAACTTCATCTCCAGTTTGAGCTCACGGATGATTTCTCTGGTGCGAAATAAAGTAGGGTTTTCCCTGTTTTTTACCTTTTCAAATTTTTCCAGATCCTTTTCGGAAGCCACCCGATAAATGGTGCGAATGTCATCATCATTCTTCACTTTCTTTTTTTGCATTTGAAGGCGTACCAACTCTCCTTGCAACGAAACATGACCTACATGATGGCCATTGGGAACATCTACCACTACGGCATCACCGGGATAGAGCTCCACGCTATTGACATTTCGAAAAAATTCCTTGCGCCCATTTTTGAAGCGTACTTCTACTATATCAAACCTGTCTTGAACAGGCATGTCCATATTTGACAACCAGTCAAAAACATTCAATTTGTTGCATCCACCGCTATCACAGCCGCCATTGCTCTTGCATCCTTTTACACTTCCATCAGCAGCGGTGAGTGTGCTACAGGTACTACATCCCGACATTTTCCTTCAAAGTTTAAAGTTTAAGCCCTAAAGATAACCAGAGAAAATTATATTGAATGATTTATGACCTAATTAGTATTTTAAAGACAAATGCCAGTCATTATTTTTAGTGAAATTCAAATAATTCGGCTATTATTTTCTTTTCCCTTCGTTATCGAAATTCTTCTTTAGATGGTTTTCTGTCATGGGTATGGTGATCAATAACAAAACCACCATTACCGCTGACGCTATGGCTACTGCATTTTTAGAACCTAAGGTAAAATAGAAAATCCCTTGTAGTAGAGTGGTAATAATTCCTATTGGAATCATGAGATTAAAGCTATATCTATTGGCTTCATCCCATGTTTCCTGATTTTTCATTGATCTTTTTGTACGGTACCCATATAGGTAATTGATCTTCTTCGGAGGGAAAAGTTTGAAAACAATACTCAACAAGAGCAAGAGTGGGCCAATCATAAATTGGGGAAGTATATTCATGGTGTTTATTGGTTAAATTCTTCTTGTAACCTGTCAAACTGCTTTTTTGTATTTTCTGGATTATCAAAGTTGATGATGATGGGTTTGACTGCTGTAGTTACTTTGATATAAGGTTTTTTGTCTGATAGTAGAAACAACGTACATGCACCCCAATCCTCCAATATAAAATTGCCTTTTCGTACCATGCCGTCGCTGTATCCCCCAGATCTGGTCTTTATGTTTGGGATGTTTTCTAGCAATTGGATGTTGGTTACCTTTTGGGTCAGACCATATTCTCCCGTAACAGTGATTCGATCTTCTGAAATAAAGGCTTCAAGAGGCTCATGGGTTTTGAATATTTTGAATCCAACAAATAAGGAAATCCCTATAATAACAACAAATGGAAATGCTTTCTTATACCAAGGGTGCTTGTTGCCATCATAAGTTGGTGCAAGTACGAGCATCACAGCAGTGATTGATAGAATAACCGATATTATGAATAGGGCTGGATTGATTTCCCAGCCAATCAACCCCAAAAAAGGTTTTCCAACTGCAATTAACAGCCCCATAAGAACCATCGCATTCCTCATCATTGACGACAAGCCTTCAACATCTACATTTTTCTTTTGCTCTTCAGGCATGGTATTGTAGCCTGCAATCATGTCAGGAAATTTTTTAACCAAAAATCCCATCAGGATTAGAAAACCTCCTATTATAAGATTCATTATTATCATGTATGGAATATGATAAAGTGAGAGAATGGATTTGTTGAGTTTTTATATCAAACAGCAATTTAAATATACTGACATCCGACTAATCTGTGATTGTTGGAAAACAGTTGTTTTATAGTCGAATTAAGGTGGTTTTGATAAGTTTTGAAAAACACCCCCTTGTTGATTGCAGAACATATCGAGTTGGATTATCCTAATTTTTCTTTCTATCCCAGTTGGAGTGGTTCTTTTCAGCAGTTTTATCAATGAAACGTATGAGCCAAGGTTGTTTGAAGCCATACTGACTATTGTTATAAACAATTCACATTCTTTGACTTGTCTATGTATGACAGTAAAAATCAAATTGGCTATCAATGCTACCCAAACCTGTGTTTTGATTCCTTCAGGGCTGTCCGAGAAAAACCAACCCAATTCAAAATTTTGTTTAACCTGCTTGAACAACACCTCAATATTCCATCTGTATTTATATAATTGGATGACCGTATAGACCGAGTAATCAAACATATTGGAGATAAATTTCAGCACTTTGCCCGATACAGGGTCTTTATATACGATCAGGCGGGCTTCAAGTATAGTTTCATTGGTTTTTAACTGGATTTTCTGGTCAGATATGATCCCCCCATTAGCATATTCACATATATGGTTGGGCTGTCCGGTTAAAACTTCATATTGTGCGTTTTCATTGAGCCGGGTGACATAGAAAACACCCTGTTCTGTCCATTGTTCCCATATCTTGTAATTTACATACCCTTTGTCAAAGACATAAATAGTGCCCGGACATGGATTGAGCTGTCCGAGGAATGTTTTGTCATTGCAGGCCGCTTCGGTCAAATGAATGAAATCAGGAACAAAACTTGACAAAAGCATTTTGGTATGTATTTTCAAGCTCCCCTTCTTTTTTCCATCTAATGAATTTCTGCCAGCCCCTTTGAATATGTCAACAAATAGACTGACCGTAGAAGAATCAAATATCTCTACTTTACAAGGGTCTACTTCCCCACCAATAAACATCTTGATGTAGCTGTTTGATAAATAAGCACTGTAATGCTGATATAAATTATGGTATATACTTGCGAACACATCGCTAGAACGGTTAATGTTTGCATCACTCAATGTACTGGTTGCAGGTAATTTAGTTATACCCAGATAGCACAGTTTACCTTCAAGGAAAAGGAGAGTTTTACATAAATTACGAAGCGAATGGCATCTGGAAATCACGCCATACAACAAAAAAACCAATTGCCGATAGGTGGTCATCACCTTGTAGTAATAATCCGACTGATGTTGCTCAACACAATCTTCAACTATTTGTGCGGGGATATAAGAAAGAAGTTGGCAAATAACAGGTTGTCCAGATAAGTTGGTAACTTTAGTCATGATGTTTTATGTTTAGTCACTTCAAACATCGTCAAATTGGAGGAGGGTAACCTCTTCCAATTGTACTTTTCTTAGATAGTACGCCTCTAACCCATTTTTAGTCGTTTACTAGTATAAAAGTAATAAAAAAACTATTTAATACCCGGCAGCCTGACCATCTTTTCGGCTCTCGGAAGCTCCATGATAGACTTTGTTTTTTGAGTCCCACATAATGGCTTGGTAACCACCATAACCCCCCCTGCCAAAACTTACTTTATGTCCTTTGTCCATAAGTCCCCGTATGGTTTCGTATGAAATACCCGATTCGAGTCTTATTTCTCCGATACCTTCCTGAGGCAGCCCGGTTGGTGTAGATGAGCCCGTGTGATCCCAGCGAGGAGCATCACCTGCTTCCTGTACATTCATATTAAAATCGATCATATTCATAACAATCTGCGCATGCCCCTGAGGTTGGAAGTCTCCACCCATTACGCCAAAACTCATAAAAGGAGCACCGTCTTTGGTAATGAAAGCCGGAATAATGGTGTGAAATGGCCTTTTGCCGGGTTCATAAGTATTGGCTTGTCCTTTTTTCAGGCTAAACAATTCGCCTCTGTTTTGGAGCATAAAACCAAGTTTTGGAGGCACCATACCAGACCCCATACCTCTGTAGTTGCTTTGGATTAATGAAATCATGTTTCCATCCTTGTCGGCTACCGTCATGTAAATGGTTTCTCCAGCACTGATTTCTCCTGCTTCATAAGCAGATGCTCTGTCGCCAATAAGTTTTCTTCTTTTCATGGCATAGTTGTCGGATAATAGTTCCGTGACAGGGACTTTGGCAAAAATCATGTCTGCATAATACCTGGCTCTGTCTTCGAAAGCCAGCTTTTTTGCTTCAGTAAATAAATGAAGATGTTCTGTACTGCCAAATTCTATTTCCGAAAAGTCAAACCCTTTCAGGATTTGCAGCATTTGTAAAGCTGCTATACCCTGCCCATTGGGTGGTAGCTCCCATACGTCGTATCCCCGGTAGTTTACGGAGACTGGAGTTACCCATTCCGAGTGATGTTCTGCCAAATCCTTTTCTGACAAGAAGCCCCCTTGCTGTTGGATGAAATTGGCTATGGTTTTTGCCACCTCTCCTTTGTAAAAAGCGTCTCTACCTCCTTTGGCTATTTTTTTATAGGTATTGGCAAGATATGGATTTTTATATATTTCACCTTCATCAGGCAATCTGCCATTGTTTTGTGTGATGTAAGTATCCGTAATGTTGGGATAGCCAGATTTGTTGAAAAACGAAACAGATCGTTGCATATAATAGGCAATCAGCTCTGTCAACGGAAAACCGTTTTCCGCATAGGATATGGCGGGAGCCAAAATTTTATCCATATCTATAGAGCCAAATTTTTTGTGTAATTCAAACCAGCCATCTACTGCTCCTGGTACGCTAACCGGAAGAGGGCCAAAGGATGGTATTTGTTCCAGTTTTTCTTTTTCAAAGTAGTTTAAGGTTAATTTTTTTGGAGAACGGCCACTGGCATTCAATCCGTAGAGTTTTTTCGTTTTGGCATCCCATACTATGGCGAAGAGATCGCCACCTATGCCACTTCCGGTTGGCTCCATTAGCCCCAAAGCAGCATTGGCTGCTATTGCTGCATCTATGGCATTTCCACCGTTTTTGAGAATATCAAGCCCGATCTGGGTTGCCAATGGATGACTGGTGGCTACCATTCCATTTTGTGCCAGTACTTCGGATCTGGTAGCGAATAGTTCGCCGGTTACTCTGTCCTGGCCAAATGAGTTAAAAACAAAACAGCAACAGACTAGAACTGATGGTATAAATATTTTCATTAGAAAAGAGTTTATACCAAGTTAATCCAATTTGAGTGGTTTTCAAATATTAACCGATGCGTATGCCCTGAGATGCACTGCTTACTTTTCCTTATAGAAACGTCCTACTTTTTCGTAAGCAGACGAACTGGTTGAATTTGATCCGGATGAATCATGTGAAGGTGATCGTCGATTGATACTATGCGTTTGTCTATATGAAGCAGGAATTTCCTGAGTTGTGTTTCCAGTACCAAAAGTTGGCCATCGTAGGAATACATGCCGGAATCTTTCATCAGTTCTTTTTTGTTCTTCTCCAGATCTTTGCGTGTGTTACAACTTTCTTTTAAGAATTCAATGAATGCTTTGATGCCATATTCTGTTTCAAATTTTGTTATGTCTTTGGATGTTTTTTTTAATTCTTTATGATTTACATCCTGACTTATGGCGTTGTTTTCCATTATGTCAAGCACCAGTGAATCGTAGTGATGAAGTGTTTCTAAAATTTTTACAGTATGGGTTGAGTATTCGGGATTTTTACAGAATGTTGTCAATCCGGAATAGGTTTTCAATTCGCCGGACACTTCAAGCCACTGAGCAGTTAAATGGTCATATTCTTCTTCAATGTGGCCATCTGATATATCTTGAGCTGAAATATTTTGAAATAGAAGAAAACCCGTTACAATCAACATGATTTTTTTATGCAATAGTCCCAATGGATTTTTCATAATTACAGAATTGATTCTGTGCAAAGTTATGAATCAATCCAGCTCGTAGCTGTCATTAAAAGTCTGTAAATTTCAGTCAGTATTTATACTTATTCCAGTTCTCAATGCAGATTACACACTTACTTATTTCGAGTAGAAAACGGTTGTACCCCGGCAGGATGATATATCTAGCCGGGGATTTTCACCAACCATACCGAACCAACTCCGGTAATTTTAAACAGGCACATTTACAACGAGATTGATTTAACTCCGGATATACCATTTGTGATAAAACCATTTTGTAAATGCTAAATGAGGGGCGACTCCCCTAATCGTTTTTTGCAAGCATTTTAAGTGGTACTATTTGATGTTCCGGATGAATCAAGTGGATATTGTTATCAATGGAAACTACTTTTTTGTCAATACGCCTCATAAATCTGTACAGCAGTGTTTCCAATATGAAAATCCTTCCGTCAAAAGAATACATTTGCGATTGTTTCAAAAGGTTTGCTTTGTTTGTTTCCAGTTCATTCAGATAGGTGCAGTTGTCGTCCATGAAATCGATGAATTTTTCAGTTTCATGTGTTTCTTCAAATTTTTCAATATCTCTGATTGTATTTTTAAATACTTTTTGATCTTGGTATTTATCAGTTTCTGGATCGTTTAAAATATCAAAGACTACCGCATTGTAGTGATGCAAAGATTCCAGGATGTTGATCGAGTTTTGTTGATAGCCAGGGTCGTTGCAAAATTTACCTAGTCCCTGATATACCTTTATTTCATCTGAAATTTCCAGCCATCTGCTGGCCAGATGTTCATACTGTTTTTCTATCGATCCTACAGTATGGTCTTGAGCCTGCACGCTAGCCGCATAGATAATACCAGCAACTATCAAAACCAGACCTTTGCACAGACAGATGGATTGTTTTTTCATGATGGTTTGCATTAATTACAATACAAAAGTAGAGCGATAAGACACGCTCAGTACTCATGAAATAGTGGTAAAAATTAACCATGAATAATCCATATAGTCACTATCCGTAAAAATGCATAGGCATTGTGTGCCTGTCTTTTATTGACTCATTATTCTTGCTATAAATCAGGTATAAATAATCTAATTTTGAGGAGATCATTAACTAGAAAATATGGGAGAGCATCGACCGGATGGTAGAAACAGGAACGATGTTAAAATTGGAGCAGCTGTAGAAGTGGTTCAAAAGCATCATCAACGCACCGGAGAGTTGACTGAGGGCGTTGTGAAAAGACTTTTGACCAAATCACCAAACCATACCCACGGTATTAAAGTACAGTTGGAATCAGGTGAGGTAGGCAGGGTTAAGAACATACTGGATTGATTTGAAGCATCTCCTGAAAAGATTTGATAAACACGCATATTCTTTATTTATCACTTCTGTTTCATTGAAGGCATTCACCTCAATAGAAATAATGGAAAGACTCTCTGTTGAGGTGTTCACAAAGTTAGGTTAAGTCTATTCAGCTTAGTCCGAAATTAATTTTTGAAGGTTTTTTGTTATTTCAATTCTTTTATAGATAGAGTTGATTATGCTGTCATATAATTTGTCTTTTAAGATTAAATCTTCATAATCTGCATCAATATTAGGATTGTCGTTCACCTCTATTACGTAAACTTTGCCATCAATTAATTTTAGATCTACGCCATAGAGACCGTCCCCTATTAGCGCAGCTGCTTTTAAAGCCGTTTTTACAACTATTTCAGGCACTTCTTCTATCGGTAGAATTTCTGAGTCTCCATAGTTCTCTTCCACTCCTCCTTTCCAGTCGTATATTTGCCAATGTCCTTTTGACATAAAATATTTGCAGGCAAACAAGGGTTTGTTGTCAATTATTCCAATTCTCCAATCAAAGTCGGAATAGAGGAATTCCTGACATATCACCATATCAGATTTTTTGAATAGTTCATTCAAAACAATAGTAGCTTCTTCTTTATTTTCTGCTTTCGATATCCCAAGTGAAAAGGCACTATCAGGTTGCTTGATAACTATTGGATAATGTATATCATCCAAAACTTTTGGAGAATAGAAGTTTTTGGTCAACACCAGAGATTGTGGTGTTAATATTTTGTTTTTCTTAAAAATCTCATTTTGATATATTTTGTTTGAACATTTCATAATGGACCAGGGGTCGTCTATCACTACCAGGCCTTCTGCATAGGCCATTCTGGAAAATTCATAAGTATGGTCACTGACGCTGGTGGTTTCTCTTATGAAAAGAGCATCAAATTCATTGATTCTGTCAAAATCCGATTTACTAATGAATTCCGCATAAATCCCTTGTTTGTTGGCTGCTACTTTGAATCTGTGTAATGCTTTGGAGCATGATGGCGGAGTTTTTTCATGCGCATTCACCAGAATGGCCAGATCATATTTGTATGTTGTCAGCTTGGTTTTATTAAACCGCTTTTTGTTAAAGTATTTTTTTGCAAATTCATTAATGTGAGTATGCTCCTCAATGGGCAGTTTATTCAAGTTGAGTACTTTTATTTCTTTAATAATCCATATATCATGCTTTATGAATTGTACTTGAAACAGGGGTGTCTCAAAAAGCTGATACAGCTTCATTGCCAGCTTGCTGAATCCCTTGACATGTACTTGTCCAAAATAAATATTCAGACTGAAGTTACCAGTATGTACTTTTTCTAATGATGAGGAAATCAATTCTTCTATTTCTGTAGTAACGGAACGAATTATATTTATACTTCTGAAATCACTTATTGTAGTTGCGCTTGGAACTACACGTTGACCTCTTGCAGCCGCAAGAAGTGATACATAGTAACCATAACTTTGATATTTATAAGAGCTACATAGATTGAAAATTCTAAAATCAATGTTGGAATGGTAGATGGGATTTTCGATGTACTCCCTTACGGAAATAACCATAGCGTTTACATCATCAAAAGTCCATTTATGAGGCTGGTTGATAACTATAATATTTCTTATTTTCTTTTCAGGGATATTTGAATCCAACATGATTTCCATTTTTAAGGCGTCTATATTCTGACTGTAATAATTTTTAATAATGCACAATGGTTTAAAACCCCGAGCAGCATACCATGCTAATAGTTTGCTGTTTTTATCATGTCCTTCAAGGATAATCCGGTCATAATTATGCCGTTTGGCAACTTCAAAAACATAATCAAGTATAAAATTTCCTATTCCTTTGTTTTGATAATCAGGTAATACGGCTATTGAATACAAGCGAAGGGATTTTTTATATTTGAACAGCACCAATGCACCTACTTTTACAGGATGCTTGGCAGCCGTTTCTACAATATAGACTTCCTGAAATTTACTTTTTATACTATTTGAAAGACTTTTCTTAGTACTTCTTTGATAGTTTGAAAAGGAACTGTTCTCTATTTCTTCTAAAAAAATCAGATCATCTTTGACTGATACTCTAATTTTTAGCTTCATTTTTCAGTCGAAACCATTGTTTTGTGAAAAGGGTTATTGATTGTATTTAATCTAATTAAGAAAGGACTCATCTGTTTCAGTATTTAAAAGGCATAGTTATTTAAAATTTCAAGAAACATTACATTTTTAAGATTGAAATTTTTAGAGAGAGTAAAGTAAAAGGATGTAAATCAAATGGTGGAATATGAACGAGATGTTAAAGTGGGGGCAAGTTTAGAAATGGTTCAAAATCATCATCAATGCGCCAGAAAATTGGCTGAAGGTATTGTGAAAAGACTTTTGACCAAATCACATACATGGAATCAGGTAAGGTAAGTAGGGTTGAGAACATACTCGATAGATCAGGAATGCTTCATAATGAAAGAACCGTTCATGGTGTCTTTTGACACATAACAAAAACTTCAAACATAATTTTCAGTCTTTTTTATGATATGCCCGTATCATTATCTCTATGCGATCAAATAACCTTCCATTGTTTGCTGTTCCGGCTCTTATTTGGGGTTCCACATGGTTTGTGATTACTTACCAATTGGGCAGTGTGGATCCGTTGATTTCTGTTGTTTACCGCTACCTGATAGCTGGTGTACTGTTGTTGGGTTATTGTCTGGCCAAAGGTGTGAACATGATATTCTCTTTAAAAGATCATGTGTTTATGGTTTTTCAAGGAATATTACTTTTTGGAGTCAACTACTGGCTGGTGTATGAGGCGGAGCAGTACATTGCCAGTGCATTGGTGGCTGTGGCATTTTCTACGGTTATATTTATGAACTCCGGTTTTGGTGCGCTTTTTCTGGGCAGGCAAATTAATAAAAAGGTAATTACTGCCGCTGTAGCAGGGCTTTGTGGTACTGTACTTATTTTTTGGGGAGAATTGTCTAAAATGCAAATGTCCGGAGATACATTGAAAGGAACTATTTTGGCTGTTGGTTCAGTCGTACTTGCTTCATTGGGAAATATTACATCAGCAAGAAACTCTCAGGAGAAAATACCGGTATTGCAAGCCAATACATTTGGTATGCTTTACGGTTGTACGTTGATGGCAATAGTTGCACTCATATTGGGTCGCCCATTTACATTTGATGTTTCTGCGCCCTATGTACTTTCTCTTATTTACCTTTCACTATTTGGTTCTATTGTAGCATTTGGTACTTACCTTACTCTGGTTGGCAGAATAGGAGCAGACAAAGCTGCCTACGCTTTAGTGATTATACCCGTAATTGCGATTGTGATGTCATTAATCTTTGAAGACTATCAGATTACACTGAGTACATTCATTGGTGTTTTGCTTATATTGGGTGGAAATATATTGGCACTGAGGAAATGATTTCCTGTTGTATATCAAAAGCCCACTTCTGAATGAAATGGACTTTTTGTGACTTAGGTCAATTGTCTAATGCAGTATCAAAGCTTTCTTCTCCATGATACCCAATGTCCATTCCCTGATCTTCAAGATTGCGGTCAATCCTGCCACCACCGGTTATCAGTGTAGTTAATTTAAACAGTATGGCAGAGCCTACGCCGGCAAAAGCTATTGTTGCCAATACAGCTACCAGTTGAGACCAGACTTGTCCGGGGTTTCCATAAAAAAGTCCTGTTGCATCGTTTATCTCAGGGTTTGCTAAAAAGCCCGTGGCAATGGCTCCAAATATTCCAACCAGACCGTGAATACCAAATACGTCCAGAGTATCGTCATACCCCAACATGTTTTTGAGTTTAACTACACCAAAGTAGCCGATAGCTCCGGAGAATATGCCAATTATTAAGGCTCCCGTAACATCTACGTAACCGGAAGCAGGTGTTATACCTACAAGTCCTGAAACTACTCCTGATGCTGAGCCCAGTAATGTTGGTTTTTTATCTGAAGTTGACCATTCTATTATCAGCCAGGTAAGTCCACCTGCTGCGGCAGCTACGTTTGTTACCAGTAGAGCATTGGCTGCAATAAAGTCTGCAGCCAGTTGACTGCCACCATTGAAGCCAAACCAGCCAAACCAAAGAAGTGAGCTGCCCAGTAGCATTAATTTTGTGGAGGAAGGTCGGTTATCATCATTGTTGTGACCTCTTCTGTTGCCTAGCATATATGCCAATACAAGTCCGGATATTCCGGCGTTGATATGAATGACGGTACCTCCGGCAAAATCCAATTCACCATGATTGCTGAGTATTCCTCCACCCCATACCATGTGTGCAATCGGAGAGTAAATCAGAGCTACCCAAAGGATAGAAAATATAATCCACGTGGAAAATTTCACTCTTTCAATAATAGATCCACTAACCAATGCCACAGCTATGGCTGCAAATGTTCCCTGAAACATTACATACAAAAAGTGGGGGATTGTGCCGGAGAGGTCGTTGATTTTAATGCTATTCAACATAAAATATTCAAAACCTCCTATAAAGTCATTTCCTGTGCCGAAAGCAAAGCTATACCCGATAACAACCCATACAACGGTAGCTGTACAAAAAGCGGTGTAACTCATCCCAATTGTATTTAAAACACTTTTTCTTTGAGTCAATCCTCCGTAAAATAAGGTGAGGCCAGCGGGGGTCATAAGCATGACCAATGCCGTGGCTATCAGCATCCAGGCCGTATCTCCTGTACTAATTCCGGTACTGTCTTGTGAATAACCGCAGAATGGTACTGCTAACGCCATCGTGAGGGCGGTAATAAATT
This sequence comes from Reichenbachiella sp. MALMAid0571, assembly GCF_040151475.1. Lineage (NCBI taxonomy): Bacteria > Pseudomonadati > Bacteroidota > Cytophagia > Cytophagales > Reichenbachiellaceae > Reichenbachiella > Reichenbachiella sp. MALMAid0571. Next base: position 164,427 of record NZ_JBDKWG010000144.1, read on the forward strand.
TCCGATTCATAGTTGAAAGTTTTAGTTTAATTTTATTCGTATTGTAGTGATACTAATGTATTATTATTAGTTTATGCATTATATATCACCCTGTGGGGAATAAATTATTGCAATTATAATTAAAGAAGGATAATTTATTATCCCTATAATAGGATATGTGTATTTATTGCGATAGAAATTTGTAGCTGTCTTTATATTTTCTTCTGATTTATTTTAAATATTAAAAGAGAACCGTACTATCCATTTTTGACCATTGTCTTTTGTATTTTGATGAAATCAGGAGAATAAGTGACATCTCCATCAATAAATCTTTTTTGTAAATTATATTTAGAGCATGTTCTCACCATTCTCTAAATTAATGTATGTCAAATCAGGTAAGTAGGTTGATCTCTCTGGATGCAATGAGAGGGTTTACCATTGCAGCAATGGTTTTGGTTAATTTTCCCGGAAATGAAAACCATGTGTTTGCTCCATTGAAACATACTGTTTGGAACGGGCTCACTCCAACAGATATCATCGCACCATTCTTTTTGTTTATTGTGGGTGTTTCGATTGCACTGGCTTATACCAGGAGATTGGAAAAAGGAGTACCCATGAAGGACATGTACATGAAAATTGTTACCCGGTCCCTGAAAATATTTGCAGTAGGTATATTTCTGAACCTCTTACCCAATTTCGATTTCTCTGACCTGCGGTGGACAGGAACTTTGCCCAGAATAGCCATTGTATTCTTTGCCTGCTCGTTTATTTTTTTTAAGACAAATTGGAAAACTCAGGCATGGATCGGAGCGATTACTTTGGTGGCTTATTGGCTTGCAATGACCCTGATTCCAACTCCCGGATTAGGAGGGGTGATGTTGGAGCCGGGACAAAATCTGGCCGCATGGATAGACAGTAAATATTTGCCCGGGAAAATGTGGCAGGGCACCTGGGATCCTGAAGGTATATTGAGCACTTTTCCCTCTATTGTTTCGGGAATTACAGGAATGCTGGCTGGTGCAATCATGCTCAACAATAGGGAGAAGGAAATCAAGGTAATCCATTTGATGGTGATAGGCTTTTTTATGATTATTGCCGGATATGTATGGGGATTGACTTTTCCCGTCAATGAAAATATCTGGACAAGCTCTTTTGTGTTTGTCACTTCCGGAATAGCATTTATGGCACTGGGTACCTACTACTTTCTGGTGGACATGCAGGGGCACACTCAAGGAACTAAACCCGGAATTATCTTCGGTGCAAATGCCATAACGGTATATGTGTTGGCAGATGTTTTTGCATTGGTTTTTTATATCATGGAAATTGGGGGACAGGGAATCAATATGCACTTTTTCGATTTGGCTACAGGGTTGGGTATGGCACCTAAGCTGGCCAGTATGATTTACGCCCTGCTATTTGTGTGTGTCAATTTCGTACCTGCTTATGTTTTGTACAAAAAGAAAATATTTATCAAGCTTTAGGCAATATCATCAAAAGATTGCCAGTAACAGTAGAGCAACATTGATTTCGTTTCTGCCAAAGAAACGTGATAGTCTTTTTTATTATGGAATTTCTACAGATTTAGTTTATCTTCAAAACCTGTTGGATGATAATGTAGCATTGAATTGGCTTCATTATGAAAAATTTCATAACATTTTAGACTAAACATGAAAAATTTTGCATTAAATCGTTTGTTACTTTTTAGTTTCGTTCTGCTGATTTCAAGTCAAGCCCAATCGAAAGTAAGGTTGCCTTCTGTTTTTAGCTCGAACATGGTGCTTCAGCAAAACAAAGAAGTAGCCATTTGGGGATGGGCAAGCCCGGCAGAGAAAGTGAAAATTACCGGGAGTTGGAACAACAAGACAGTAGAAACCACTACGGATAGAGGAGCTAAGTGGAGGACAGTTATTCAGACTCCTGTTGCTGGAGGCCCCTTCACTATTACCATAGAAGGACAAAATACCCTGGTGTTAGAAAACGTCCTGGTTGGTGAAGTATGGCTTTGTTCCGGCCAGTCCAATATGGAATCGTCTGCAACTCATGGTTATTCTTTCAACAATGCCAAAGAAGAAATAGCAAATTCTGATTACCCCAATATCCGCCTGTTTCATGTAGAAAAAGCAACGTCAGATTCACGGCAGGAAGACCTGACAGGTGCCTGGACAGTGTGTGGTACTGAAACCATGAAGACATTCAGTGGAACAGCTTACTTTTTTGGAAGAGAGTTGCATAAGAAACTGGATATCCCTATTGGATTGATTCATTCCAGTTGGGGTGGTACGGCTGCTGAGGTATGGACGGATAAGGAAGTGATTGATGCTGATCCTCAACTGTCGGAGAATGCTGCTAAAATACCGGTTTACGACTGGTGGCCGATGAAAAGCGGTTCGGCTTTTAATGCGATGATTGCTCCGGTTATTCCTTATGGCATTGCAGGGGCTATCTGGTATCAGGGAGAGACAAATACTGTTGCGCCCTTGAATTACAGAAAACTATTTCCGGCTATGATCAAAGACTGGAGAGAAGAGTGGGGATACGAATTCCCTTTTTATTATGTGCAGATTGCTCCATTTAAGTACGATCAGCCATACAAAGGGGTTTTGCTAAGAGAAGCGCAGTTTAAATCAATGTCAGTGCCCAATACCGGAATGGTAGTGATCAGTGACATTGGTGATATTAGCAATATCCATCCAACCAACAAGCAGGATGTGGGATATCGTTTGGGGCAATGGGCTTTGGCTAAAACTTATCACAAACCTGATGTGGTTTACTCAGGCCCTGTGTATAAGGAAATGAAGATTGAAGGTGAAAAGGTCAGATTGATGTTTGATTATGCTGAAAAAGGGCTGGTTGCAAAAGGAGGTGATTTGACTTACTTTGAAATAGCCGGAGAGGATCAGCAGTTTGTACCTGCAAAAGCTAAAATTACCGGAAACACTATTGAAGTATTCAACAAAAAAATCAAAAAACCGATTGCCGTTCGGTTTGCCTGGGACAACATTGCCGAACCCAATCTATTTAATACCGAAGGTTTACCTGCATCTTCCTTTAGAACCGATGATTGGGAGATAGTGATTCAGGAGAAGAAATGATTTGATGGGTAAGTCGGGTGTGAAACCAACAGAAAAGTAATCGAAAATTATGTCCCGTTATTCCATTATTATTAAAGTCACAATAAAAGCTGATTTAGGTCATGGATTATGGAGGTAATAAATGCTTGGTTTACATATTAAACCTCTTAAGTCATGAAAACTATTATTATTGCCACCGATTATTCTGCTGTTGCCAGTAATGCCCTTCAATATGCCGCTAACCTGGCATGTGTAGTCAATGCCGACTTAGTGCTTTTCAATACTTATCATTTAAGTGGCCATGCCAGTAACGCACTGATTACTCCTATGGAAATAGACCGAATGGTTAGTAAAAATGAGAAACATATGCAGGAGTTAGCCAATGAAACGGCTCAAAAATACCATTTGAATGTTACGTGGGTTAGCAAAATGAATGATACTGTAGAAGAATTGGAAAAGTATGTGAATACACACAGTGCTGATTTGGTAGTAATGGGTATGGAAAGTAACCTTATAGAATACACTCTATTTGGGAATACTACCACCAAGGCTATCCAACGCTTGAAATTTCCTGTATTGGTGGTGCCCAATGATGTTCCTTTTAAGCCTATAGAAAGAATCTTGTATGCTTATGACCAGAACTTTTTAGATCAACACAACCACCTTGATTTAATGAAGGAAATTGCCAGAAAGTTTGAAGCAAAACTTCAGGTATTTCATGTAGAAACCAAAACAAAAGATGCGGTGCACACCCCTCATCAGGATCAGGCGGTTGGTACTATTGATCATATACTGGAAGACGTTGACCATACCTATAGCATAGTGGAAAATCCAAGAATTGCAGAAGGGATAATCCATGAAGTAGAGGTATATCAGGCTGATATATTGGCTATGGTACCCCATAAACAAGGTTTTTTAGAATCATTATTGAAGGGTAGTACTACTCGTAAAATGGCACTAACAATCCGTATTCCATTGTTGGTATTGCCCAACATAAACGTGAATTGAAGTGGCTATAGATCCTATTAATTATGGCTTACCTACCCATCTTTTAAAAGGATTAGTGGAATAATTATGATCCAGAGATGAAATGATCAGATATTTGTTCCTAATGTGGCTAAAAGCAAAAGTCACTCAGGAGCTTCTTTTGGCTGGTGCACCAGCAAATGACGAAGGAGTCTCTCTGATTATGGTAATTCCATTGATTTAGTTTATCTTCAAAATTGGTTAGATTTACTATAAACAATGTTTTTTTTCTGGGGACAAACTGGCGTATATCAGCAGAATGTAGCAAGGCTCACCTAAGTAGGAGAATAACTTTTACAAACCAATTTGAGAAACTATATTTGACAGGTGTTGTCAAGTGAATATTATCAAATGGAACTATTGGAGAGATTTTAAGGAATCGTAGGCACACACTTGGACTTCTTCTAAGGCAAGTGTCAGCTTATGTTGATATTGACCAAGCTATCTTGAGTAAGATTGAACGCAGTGAAAGAAAACCAACAAAGGAAATGCTTAATAAGCTATCAGAAATATTGAAACTGGACAGAGATGAATTATTGATTCAATATATGAGTGAAAAAAATGCATACGAGATTGTTGAACAAGATTGTGCGGACAAAGTATTGAAAGTCGCTGAAATGAAAGTGAAATATTTGAAGTCGCACCAATAAAAAATTGAACATGCAAGAATTAACAGCAAACCAAGAACATTTAAGTATTGTTGAAGAATCTCAACTAGCTGTAAAGTATTACAAAAGAGGGACTTCAATAAAGCATGAAGATCAAAGTACATTAAAAGTACTTTCTCTTTTTTCTGGGTGTGGCGGTATGGATTTGGGTTTTGAAGGCGACTTTTCTGTATTGGGCTCTTCAGTTAATGAATTGTTACATCCAGACTTCATTGAAAAAAGATTAGAAAATGGGTTTGTCAAACTAAAGAAAACTCGTTTCAAGACTATATTCTCAAATGACATATTGAATGACGCTCGAAATGCGTGGGTCAATTATTTTTCAAAAAGAGGACATAACGCTGAGGACTTTTATACAGATAGCATTGTTGATTTAGTGAAACTTCATCGTAGCGGAACAGATGTATTTCCTCAAGATGTCGATGTGGTTACAGGAGGCTTCCCATGTCAGGATTTTAGCATTGCAGGAAAACGAAATGGCTTTACTTCTCATAAAAATCATAAAGGGGAATTGAACACAGAAAATACAGCCACAGAGGAAACTCGTGGACAACTGTATATGTGGATGAAACAAGTTATAGAGATCGCCAAACCCAAAATATTTATCGCTGAAAACGTAAAAGGTTTAGTCAATCTGTCAAATGTTAAAGACATCATCCAAAGCGATTTTTCTTTAACAGGAGATAATGGGTATTTAGTTTTAAATCCTCGTGTATTACATGCCGCTGATTATGGTGTTCCCCAGTCCAGAGAACGAATATTTTTTATTGGTATTAAGAAATCTGTTTTAAAGAAATCTGCCCTTGAGGAATTGGAAAAAGAAATTATTTCTGACAAATTCAATCCATATCCCAAACCAACACACGCATATACAACTGATGGTGAATATCTAAAACGCCATGTTGATTTAAAAGAGCTCTTTTCCAATTTAGAAGAACCAGAAAAAACCAGCGATTTATCCCAAAAATATTACTCAAAGGCGAAATATATGGGCAAACATTGTCAGGGTCAGATTGAAATTAAACCTGACGGAATAAGTCCGACAATTAGGGCAGAACACCACGGAAATATTGAATTTAGGAGATTGTCTAAAAAGAACGGTGGGTTACTCAATGATGAACTTTCAAAAGGATTGAAGGAAAGAAGATTAACCCCTAGAGAGTGTGCATTAATCCAGACTTTTCCTCCAGATTTTGATTTTGTTGTTGAAAATAAAACAGGAAGAAAAGGATCATTTTTGGTAAGTCCTTCAAAGGCATATAAAATTATTGGTAATGCCGTCCCCCCTCTACTCGCTTACAATTTAGCCAAACGAATAGAGCAAAATTGGGACTTATATTTTAAGAAGTAAGATGGTTGTATCTGTTAATCCCGAACCTAGTCATAATGAATTTAGTTTACTCCTAAATTCAACTATTGATGAGCTAAATGCACATGCCAAGAAAGCTCCTAAAAAAATTGAACAATTACGTGGAAATAAACTAGAACCTTATGTTCAAGCAGTAATGACTGACTTGGCAGTAGGATCCAAATTTGAAAACTCTATCGAATTAATTGGGGGGCAAAAATTCCCAGACATTATCGCTAAAAAGTATTACGGAATTGAAGTCAAGACCACAACTCAAAACCATTGGAAGACGACAGGAAATAGTGTTTTAGAATCTACAAGGGTTGATGATGTTGAACGCATATTTATGTTGTTCGGGAAATTAGGTAGCCCTATAGAATTTAGATCAAGGGCATACGAAGAATGTTTATCGGAAGTAGTAGTAACGCATTCTCCAAGGTATTTGATTGACATGAATTTGGAAAAAGGCAAAACGATCTTTGACAAAATCAACATTTCTTACGACACTTTAAGAAAAGAACAGAATCCAATAAAGCCAATAACTGATTACTATAAAAGTAAGCTAAAACCCGGACAAGATTTATGGTGGATTGATCAAGAAGAAAGTAAATCAAGCAACTTGGTTATTAATATCTGGAACAATCTAAGTATTGAGGAACGACAGATTGTAAAGAATCGAGCCATGGCATACTTCCCTGAGCTGTTTAGTAATAGGAGTGATAAATTTGTTCGACTCGCAATTTGGCTTGTTACTAGAGAAGCTGTTGTATGTCCAAATGTAAGAGACATATTCACAGCAGGCGGAAAAGGTGATTACTTAATCAATGGAGAATTTCACACGAATATTCCACGGATTTTTTTGAACCTATTTGACAACTTAAATTCAGTTATAAATACTTTGCACGAAACATCTGCTGTAGAACTTACCGAATATTGGAATCAAAAGACATCTGAAAAAAGAAAGATAAGTGACTGGGTAGATTTGGTTAACAAGTATTCTAAAACAATTAGCGCTGCGAGTCATTTAAACTTAAAAAACATGCTTACTAGGCTTAGTATAATTCAATAATAAGCAGTGAACAAATGAAAACCAACCAACTCTTCATACTTACAATTGCCACCATTCTTACTGTGGTTTGTGGTTGGTATTTTTTTAGTTCGTCATCAGCACAATCCAGTATTTCCTACAATCAACATGTGCAGCCTGTACTGGCAGCAAAATGCTATACCTGTCACGGTCCGGATAAGGAAAAAATGAAAGCAGGACTGAGGTTGGACATCAGGGAATCTTTGCTGGATACGCTGGAGTCGGGAAATACAGCACTCAATCCGATGGATTTTAGTAAAAGCGAAATCATCAAACGGATTGAGTCTTCCGATCCTGATTTTATGATGCCACCACCGGATGCTCCCAAGCAACTGGACGAAGAAGAAGTACAGGTGATAAAAAAGTGGGTGGAAGAAGGAGCAAAATGGGAAAATCATTGGTCTTACGAACCGCTTAAAAAGCAGATACCTCCGGAAATATCAGAAGCATCCTGGTCGCAAAATCCGATTGATCCATTTATTTTCCAGGCACAAGAAAAGCTGGGCTTGCAGCATGCTCCTGAGGCTAACAAACGTACTTTGCTGCGGAGGTTGACTTATGACCTGCATGGTTTGCCACCTACACCAGAGCAGATGAAAGCCTTTTTGGAAGACGACTCTGACGATGCGTATGCCAGAATGGTAGATACCCTTCTGGCTTCTCCCCGCTATGGCGAACGCTGGGCAAGACATTGGCTGGATGTGGTGCATTATGGGGAAACCCACGGTTATGACAAAGACAAGCGACGACCAAATGCATGGCCATACCGGGACTATGTGATAGATGCTTTTAACAAAGACCTGCCTTACACCAGATTCATTGAAGACCAGATAGCCGGAGATGTGTTACATCCTGATGATCCTCAATCCACGGTAGCACTCGGCTTTTTGGCGGCAGGGCCATGGGATTTGGTAGGACATGTGGAAGTACGGGATGGCACAGTAGATAAACGCATTGTCCGTAACCTTGACCGGGATGATATGGTAAGTTCCGTAATGGCAACTTTCACCGGGCTTACCGTACAATGTGCCAGATGCCATGATCATAAATTTGATCCTATCAAACAAGCAGATTATTATAGTTTGCAGGCTGTATTTGCAGGGATAGATCGTGCGGATCGTTCTTTTGATAAGAATCCTGAAATCCATCGAACCAGATTACATCTAAAACAAGAAAAACAAGAATTGGAAAACCAGTTGGATAATTTGGGGGAACAGATGGGTGAAAAGGCGAAAAAGGAAATTGAAGAGGTACAAAAACAGCAAAAAGACGTTTCTAACAAAATTTCCGGATTAAGGTATCCTGGTAGCAAAACATTTGGGTATCATTCTGCCATAGAGCCAAAAGCAGATGTAGAAAAATGGGTGCAAATTGATTTGGGAAGTATTGTTGATCTGGAAAAAATTGTGCTGACTCCTGCACATCCTACCGAGGGTCTTACTATGCCGGGTTATGGCTTCCCCTTGCGCTTTGTTTTGGAAGTCTCACCCACTTCTGATTTTTCTTCTGCTAAAACCATTGTTGATTTTAGCAAGGAAAATCATAACGAACGTACAGACAGACCTTATGTTGTTTTGATAGAAAACATACCTGCCCGCTACATACGTCTTACTGCCAACAGGCTTTGGAAGGGTAGAGATCAGGATCATTTTTTAGCTATGGCGGAGATACAGGCTTTTGCAAAAGGAAAAAATGGAGCCAGAAATGCCAAAGTGGAAGTGTTGGATAGTTTCATAGACAAACGATGGAATCCTGATTTTCTTACCGATGGTTTCAATAGCCATGGTTTGATAGGTGGAGAGGTTTTGCCCAAAGAATTGCAAAAAGACTTTAATGAGGCAGAAAGGGAACTTACGGGACTAAGGGGAAAAGAAAACCTTCTTCGTAAAAGTGTATTGACTCGGGTGGAAAAAACAAAACTAGATCGTATCCGGTCATTTCTTCTTTCAATAGAAGATTCATTGAGTCAGCTACCGAGTCCAAGCCATGTATATGCTGCTGCTACGGAATTTAGGAGTCAGTACCAATTTACTCCTCCAAAAGGCATCCGCACCATACATCGGTTGAATAGGGGAGATACTGAGCAGCCACTGGAGGAAGTCTTTGCCGGAACTGTGGAAGTGTTTGAAGGTATGCCCGATTATTTTGATCTTCCTGAAGGACATACTGAAGGTAATCGTCGTGCGGCACTTGCTAAATGGACTACCGATAAGCGCAATGTTCTGACCTGGAGGTCAATTGTTAACAGGATCTGGAAATACCATTTTGGCAGAGGTATTGTAGCTACTCCCAACGATTTTGGAAAAATGGGTACACCTCCCAGCCACCCGGAATTACTGGATTATCTGGCAGGAGAGTTCCTTGATAACGGACAGTCTGTCAAATGGCTTCATAGATTAATAGTAACAAGTGCGACATACAAACAGCAGTCTTTGCAGGATAAGAAAAACTACCAGATTGATAGTGAAAACCGTTATTTATGGCGGTCAAACCGCAGACAGTTGGAAGCTGAGGCTATAAGAGATGGTGTTTTGGCAGTAAGCGGAAAATTGGATTTGACCATGGGTGGTCCTGGTTTTGATGCATTTAAATATGAAGATGACCATTCCCCACGCTATTTGTACAAAGATTATGACGCTTATGATCCATCCTCTTTTCGCCGGGCAATCTATCGTTTTATAGTGAGGAGCGTTCCTGATCCGTTTATGAGTACTCTGGATTGTGCTGATCCATCGCAAAGTGTTCCGGTGAGGAATGAAACAGTGACAGCTTTGCAGGCACTTTCAGCTTTGAATAACCCGTTTATGGTGCGTCAGGCTGCATTTTTTGCAGACCGTTTGGAAAAAGAATCAACCGGATTGAAATCACAAATATCAAGAGCTTATGAACTGGCACTGCAACGGAAACCGGACGAAAGGGAATTGTCTGAATTGGAAGAATATGCAAACAAGCATGGACTACCTGCGGCATGCAGGTTGATTTATGCCATGAACGAATTTTTATACATCGATTGATATGAAAAGTAAGCACAGACCCATAAAATCAGTATCCCGACGTGAGTTTCTTTGGCGTTATGGTGGTGGATTGGGTGGCCTGGCCTTGGCACATCTGATGGGTTGTGGCGACAGTCTTACCTCAGGAAGTTTCCTTTCCAAAGAGCAGCATGTTCCTCACCATTTGCCAAAAGCCAAGCGTGTCATTCAGCTCTTTATGTCCGGAGCAGCCAGTCAGGTCGATACTTTCGATTACAAACCCGAGCTGATCAAACGAGCCGGAATGCCATTTGATCCGGGAGGAAAAATAGAACTATTCCAAAGTTCTCCGGGAGTGGTGATGCCTGCTCCGTGGGAATGGAAACAATATGGAGAATGTGGGAAATGGGTTAGTGGGCTGGTACCTCATCTGGCACAATGTGTCGATGATATAGCTTTTTTACCTTCCATGGTGGCTACTTCTAATGTACACGGACCAGCGACTTTCATGCAAAATACAGGATTTGTCCTGCCAGGATTTCCGAGTGTCGGGGCATGGGTGAGTTATGGTTTGGGAAAAATCACTGACAACCTCCCCACTTTTGTAGTACTGCCTGATTCTCGTGGTTATGGTCCCGGAGGCCCTAAAAATTGGGGATCCGGTTTTTTGCCTTCCAATCATCAGGGAACACTGGTCAGGCCATCACTGGAAAATCCGATAGCTGATCTTTTTCCTCCGGACGATGAATTCATTACACCTGAGGCTGACAAAGATGGTATGAAAGTGCTCAATCATTTGAACAAAGCTCACCTCAAAAACAGGGAACAGGATTCCCGTTTGGAAGGGCGTATCCAAAGCTATGAACTGGCAGCCCGCCTGCAATTGGCTGCTCCGGAAGTGTTTAGCATGGAAGGAGAATCTGAGACCATCAAAAAACTTTACGGTCTGGACAATCCCATTACGGAAGATTTTGGTCGCAACTGCCTGATCGCAAGGAGACTTCTGGAAAGAGGAACCCGGTTTGTGCAGATCTGGAGTGGTGCTGACAATGCTTTTCCGCGTAGAAATTGGGATTCACACGAAGACCTCAAAAAAGATCATGGAGAAATGGCTGCAAGTATGGACAAACCTGCTGCAGCTTTGTTGATTGATCTCAAGCAAAGAGGAATGCTGGATGATACCATCGTCTATTGGACAACAGAGTTTGGACGAATGCCCTGTAGTCAGGGAAGTGCAGGCAGAGACCACAATCCATTTACATTTACATCCTGGGTGGCAGGTGGAGGCATCAAAGGCGGAGTAACTTATGGTGCCAGTGACGAATGGTCTTATAAAGCTGTGGATAATCCAACCTACTGTTATGATTTACATGCTACAATTTTGCATTTGCTTGGGATTGACCACAAAAGGTTAACTGTCCAGAACAATGGTATTGACCGTCGGTTGACTGATGTACATGGTCATGTGATCAGTGATATTATAGCTTAAAATAAATTGTTACTTTAGGAAAAATACGTTAAGTCTGGTTTTGCTATGGATTGACTTTATTTTGTAGATTGCAAACAGATGAAAAAGAAAAGTGAGCAAATACTATGGAATTTGTTTAGAGAAGGGGATCGGAAAGCCTTTGAAAATATGTTCCTGAAGTTTAACCCTATTCTGTTCACTATTGGTCTCAAAATGACCTCTGACAGGTCATTGATTGAAGACAGTATTCATGAGGTTTTTATTGATTTATGGAATAAAAGATCAAGATTGCCGGAGGTAGATACGGTTAAATATTACCTGATAGTGTGCTATAGACGTATGCTTTTGCTGTATTTAAAGGAAAGCAACAGAAATGTTGACATCAATGAACAATCATTTGTGTTGGTCGATTCTGAAGAGTATAAACAGATAGAAGACCAATTGAATACCGATACGATTAGTAAATTAAAGCATGCCATTGAGGAGCTTCCTTCCCGCCAAAAGGAAATTATTGAATTGCGGTTTATGAAATCGATGAGTTATGATGAGATTCAGGAAATAATGGAAATCAATTACACCTCTTCCCGAAAACTGGTTTACAAAGCCATTAACAACCTCAAAAAGCACTTGAAAGGTAATAGTTTCAATCTTGTGTTAATTCTGGCTCTATTGAGTTGATACTGATTGCGCAAAGACACATGTAAAAACGTACCGCTAGCTTCGTATTAAGCCTTATTTCAACCATCCCTCTGGCATTCATTTATTTTTTCTAAAAAAAAAATTGAATAAAGAGGCTACAAAACAAATCTCTCCCTCTCTTATCCTAACAAAATAGTCCATTGTTGTTTTAAACCCAATGGCAGCATGATATTATTCTAATCAAATGAACAACGAAAAACTGGAAATAGAAGACCTTTTACTCGATAAGGGCTTCAGAAATTGGGCTTCAGGAATTGAAGATGATGAATTTCAATTTTGGAACTTACTGAAGGAAGAATACCCACAATTTAAAAAAGCGATGATGCAGGCCAGGTATATTGTTATCACTGCTGAAGAAGAACTTCCTGCCATTGACGAGGAAACCAATAATAAAATGCTGGCCAATTTGAGGCAAAAGCTTGGCTGGAGTCATGAAACGGTGGTTAGAACACTAAATTCATCAAAAAAACAACTGTACCTTAAGATTGCTGCTGTAGTTGCATTGATAATTATGTTTGGTGTGGTTGCTTTTGAAATGGGTGAAAGGAATAATGCCAAAATGCAAGCAGTATCCGAAGTGTTTGTGCAAAAGAGTACCCCAAAAGGAGCTAAGTTGAATTTTTACCTTGAAGATGGTACGCACATAATTTTGAACGCAGAAAGTCAGATAAGATTTAGTAGTACTTATGCGACAGACTCAAATAGAAATGTGTACCTGGAAGGAGAGGCTTATTTTGAAGTAGCCAAAGATAAGAAAAGACCTTTTACTGTTTTTACAGACAACCTTAGTACTGTAGCATTAGGTACGGCATTCAATATCAATGCTCACCCTGAAGAAGACAAAGTACAGATAGCATTGGTAGAAGGATCGGTATTAGTAAAAAATTCAAAAAACGAATCGAATGTAATCCTTGCTCCGGGAAATAAATTGCTGGCAGACAAATTGAACAACGATTTTATACAAGAGAAATTTGATGTAAAGGAAGTGACATCATGGAAGGATGGAATCATCTTTTTGGATAAAACAGATTTTGACGAGTCAATTCAAATACTGGAAAGATGGTATGGAGTAAATATTACTGTGTCAAATAAGCCTAAAACCCTTTTGACCTGCTCAGGTGAATTTGAAAACGATAATCTCGATAATGTTCTTAAGAGCTTAGGGTTTGCTTTGAAATTTGATTTCGAGATAAAAAATAAAGATGTTAAACTGAAATTTAAATGAGGTGAGCCAATGACATAAAATCTAAAACAAAAAAATAACAGGAACTATCAGATAGCCCCTGCTAAATAAGATCAAATAATTATTGTTGCCTATCGCCAAATATTCAGACAATAAATATCTGTTCTAAACGAGTAAAAGTGAAACTTTTAACTATTCAAAGATATGAAAAATAAAATTTTACAGATCATTATTAATGTGACAAAATATACCGCAATCGTATTTGGCCTTCTAATCATGACATTGAGCACGATTATGGCCGAAAAGGGGAGTGCACAAATCAAAAGTGTAAAGGATGTTTTGGTTACTGTAAACCTTGAAAATGCAACTATCAAGAGGGTATTTAACTCTATAGAAGACCAAACGGATTTTAGTTTTATCTATAGCAATCAAACTGTAGACTTAAGAAAACAAAGAATCAATATTGACCTTAAGGAAACTACAGTCGAAAATGTCCTTATAGAAATGGCAAAACAGACTGGCTTGAAATTTAGACAAGTAAACAAAAGAATTAGTGCCATTAAGAGCAAAAACAATAGTCAGGGTGATATCCTGAGTGTAGAGGTTTTAGCGGATGTAAACATTACAGGTAAAATCACTGATGAAAATGGAGAAGGGTTACCTGGTGCCAGTGTGGTAGTAAAGGGAACTACTACAGGTACTACGACAGATTTGGAAGGTAATTACAAAGTTAATGTTGCAGAAGATGCCATTCTTACAATTTCCTATGTTGGTTACCTTACCCAGGAAGTTTCTATTGCTGGCAGGAGCACCATTGACGTGAACATGACTCCTGATGCAGCACAATTGGAAGAAATAGTGGTAGTAGGTTATGGAACTCAAAGAAAAAAGGATTTAACAGGTTCAATAGCGTCTGTGAATGCGTCAGATTTAGATAAAGTAGTTTTGAATACACCTGATCAGGCACTACAGGGTAGAGCTGCAGGAGTTCAGGTAAGGACTGATTCGCATGCTCCGGGTGGAGGTATAACTGTTCAAATAAGAGGTACCTCTTCATTGTCAGCGAGTAGCCAACCATTGTATGTGATTGATGGGTTTCCTATTTCCAATGATTTTGACAAAACTGAAATAACAGGAGGAGGAGCACCACCAAATCAATTGAACTCAATTGACCCATCAAATATTGAATCTATTCAAATATTAAAAGATGCTTCTGCCACAGCTATTTACGGTTCCCGTGCAAACAATGGTGTCGTAATTATTACTACTAAAAGAGGTAAGTCAGGAAAAGCACGATTTGACTATGAAAATGCAATTAGTGTAAGTACTGTTAGAAAAAAATACGAGTTGTTAAATGCTACTGAATGGTTTGAACTGGTGAATGAAGCGGATGAACTGAATGGAAACACTCCAAGGTTCTCCTCTGCTGATATTGCTGCGGCAGGTGAAGGTACAGACTGGCAGGATGTTGTTTTCAGAAGTGCTGTAACACAGAGACATAAAATTAGCCTTTCAGGGGGAAATGAATCAGTTAGGTATATGGTGTCAGGTAACTTACTTGACCAGCAAGGTCTGATTGTAGATACTGGCTTTAAAAGATATGGCTTCAACATGAATCTGGATGCTAATATATCTAAAAAACTGACTTTGACTACCAATATGGCATTTACTTCGAGTACTAACAATCAGACACTTAACGATCAGAAAAGTTACAGTTCTGAGCCAAGTATTATTAGTACTTTGTTTCAGACCAAACCACACGTTCCGGCTTATGATGCTGATGGTAACCTGGCATTTGCAAGAGACTATCCTTCTGCAGGAGGGGAAGATACTCCACTGTATATGGCAAAAATGTACGACATTAATTCTGGTACTACTAGGTTCTTAGGAGGTATGGCTTTGAATTATGAAATAATTGAAGGTCTTAACTTCAAAACCCGTATAGGGATGGATAACCTGGCTGTCAAAAATGACGCATACTATCCTCTTGATTCAAGAGTAGCTCGTGGAAGCAGCGGTAAAGCAGAACAGGAAAGTCAGTCTCTGGTTAATTTTTTGAATGAAAACACTCTTGAGTACAAAAAGACATCTGGCAAACATCAGATTTCTGTTTTAGGAGGATTTACCTACCAGACAGAAAAATACAGGAAGTTGAAAGCTGTTGCGTTGGGATTCCCATCAGATTTTTATGCCTACCACAATCTTGGCTTGGCAACCAACCCACAGCCACCTTCATCAAGTACAACTCAATGGAAATTGATGTCATATCTTGGCAGGGCAAACTATATGTATGACAATAAGTACTTATTGACTGCTACGGTCAGATACGATGGATCGTCTAAGTTTGGAGTGAATAACAAATATGGATTTTTCACCTCTGCTTCGGCAGCATGGGTGTTGAGTGAAGAAAGTTTCATCAAAGATATGGATGTATTCAGCCAATTGAAATTAAGAGTTGGATACGGACAAACAGGTAATGAAAGAATAGGATTGTACAAATCCATATCTACAGTTGCTTCTTCTAACGATGTAAATGTAGGTTATATCCTGGGGGGAAATCAAGTGCCTGTGGCATACCCGAATAATATTGGTAACCCTGATTTAACTTGGGAAAAAGGTTCCGATTTGAATATTGGTCTTGACATGGGATTTTTTCAGGATAGAGTCAGTGTAACTGTAGATATTTACAACAAGAAAACTACAGATTTACTATTGAATTTACCTATTCCGTTACAGAGTGGGTTTGGTAGCGTGTTGACTAATATTGGTGCAATGCAGAACAAAGGGTTTGAAATAACTATTGGTACAACGAACGTAAAAACCGAAGACTTTAGCTGGA
Organism: Reichenbachiella sp. MALMAid0571; assembly: GCF_040151475.1. Lineage (NCBI taxonomy): Bacteria > Pseudomonadati > Bacteroidota > Cytophagia > Cytophagales > Reichenbachiellaceae > Reichenbachiella > Reichenbachiella sp. MALMAid0571. Next base: position 180,767 of record NZ_JBDKWG010000144.1, read on the forward strand.
ATACCAGCATAAACTATTCGCACAATGAAAACAAGATAACTTCACTTGGGGGTGTAACAGATCATTATTTTGCCGGATGGGTAGGTGGAGGAAATCAGGGTTTCAATAATAACCTGGTTGCCCGAAATGCTGTTGGTCAGGCTGTAGGTTCTATCTGGGGATCTATATATGATGGGTTTTGGAAATCGCAGGAGGAAATTGACGCCAGCCACATGCCAAATGAAGCTATAGGAAATCCAAATTGGAGAGATGTAAATAAAGATGGTAAATATGATGCTCAGGATGATTCTTACATTGGAAATCCTAATCCTGATTTTATTTTCGGTGTAACCAACGACTTTACCTACAAACAATTCTCTCTTAATGTTTTCATTTATGGGGAACAGGGACAAGAAGTATTGAATTTAACCAGGCATAGAATCACTGGTAGTACTAACCTCTTAAAGTCTGATAGAGATCAAAGATGGCATCCGGTAAACAATCCGCAAGGAACAACAATGCCGGCCAATCGAGGGTTTCCTGGAAGGGTAGGAACTCACAATGTAGAAGATGGATCTTTTGTAAGGGTTAAAAACATCACATTGAGCTATAATTTACCTGTTAGTGATTTAGGTATCAACTGGTTGCGTTCATTACAATTGAGCGTTGCGGCGGACAATCCGTTGACATTTACTAAATACAGAGGATATGATCCTGAGGTTAATTCGTATGGTAGTACCAACGATGTAAAGGGCATAGACAGATTTGGATATCCTTCGGTGAAAGGTTACAGGGTAGGGTTGAGAGTAGGATTTTAATCTGATATCATTTATTTAATTTTTAAAATCAAAAGATATGAAAAATATAATAAGATATATAATGATTGCTTTTGTTGCATTGAGTACAACTTTTTGTAGCGAACCGTTAGAAGAAAAACTCTTTAATGACCCAAGTCTTACTGAATTTTATCAGAGTGAAGCTGAAGCACAACTAGCACTTGGTGGAATATATGCTGTTTTTTGGACCAGTCAGGGGATTTACAAAGATGGAGCAAACGTCAAACAAAACGAGCAGACTACTGATTTGATTCAGTCGTACAATTCGTCTGAAGTATGGGATTTGTTTGGTTGGTCTTCAAGTGAAGATGATTTGAGCAAAATGTGGGAAGGTTCCTACTTGGCAATTAACAGAGCTAACACACTTATAGACAGATTAGAAGTTTCCAGTGTGAGTCAGGATGTGAAAGATGAATATATAGGAAAGGGAAAATTTCTCAGGGCATTGCATTATTTCAATATGGTAAGGGCTTTTGGAGGGGTTCCATTACACATTAATGCTACTTTGGATGTATCTGAAGTATATAAAGCCAGAAGTTCAGAAACTGATGTTTATGCTCAAATCATAGCTGACCTAAAGGATGCAGAAACCAAAATTGGTTCTTTTGATGCTGCAGATCAGGCCGCTGGAGATATAACCCTGGGTGCAGTAAAAGGCTTGCTGGCCAAGGTGTATTTGCAGCAGAAAGATTGGACGAATGCTGCATCTAAAGCCAAAGAAGTGATGGATATGGGGGTATATGAGCTTTACAAAAATTATGCTGACATCTGGAGGGTAGATATGGAAAATGGGTCTGAGCATTTGTTTTCTGTACAACATGGCAGTGAAGGTGGAGATGGAAACAACAATATTGGAAACCATACACCTTCAAGAGTATTTTTCCCGAGAGCAACAAAACTACCTGATGGCACAGATGTTAAATTCAAAGACTCTGGAAATCCGGAAAGATATGTTCGTCAGGATTTCTTTGATGCCACTCCTGATACACATCGTAAGTGGTGGTCTATGAGAGATATGATGCCTTATTATTGGATAGGTACTCAACGTTATGAAGGAAATGTTGATTTGGATAGAGCGGCTATTGTGAAATTTTATTTTCCAAATGATGCAGCTACACTTGATTTGGGAGTGAATGTAACCGTACAAAGGTATTCTGATGTGCTTTTGATCTTTGCAGAAGCAACCAATGAAGCAAGTGCAAGTGGACCAACTACAGCTGCTTATGATGCGGTCAATGAGGTTCGTCGAAGAGCAAGAGCGGTAGGTACGGAATTCGAGCAGGACGCATCGGTATATCCTGATTTGTCAGGATTGACAAAGGATGCCTTTAGAGATGCAGTGTTGCTGGAAAGAGCAAGAGAATTTGTAGGAGAAGGAGATAGAAGAAATGACCTTATTCGTCATGGAAGATTTGTTTCAAATGCAGTTGACAGAGGGGTTAATGCAAATGCAAACAATGTGTTATTTCCAATACCTCTTTTTCACATGAATCAAAATGATTTATTGACTCCAAATCCTTAACAACATAGAATTCAGGTTAGATTTAGCTACACAGTAGTTAAATACATCTGAAAGAAGTATATTTAGAAAGAGATATCAATTGATATCTCTTTCTTTTTAACCCTTAATTAAAATTAATCTTTGGTCTAAAAAAATCCATGAAATATTATTTTCGACTACTACAACTCATCACACTTTTTTATATCTGTTTCTTTTCTCACAGGATAAAGGCTCAGGACCTGCCAAAGTCTCTACCTGACATTAAATACCACCTGGCCTCCTCGAATTGGAGTCCACTCAATACATCAGTTGATTCTTATCTTGATGCTGCGGAGGGAATGGTGCGCACAATGTATCAGTTTCAAAATGCTGAAGGAGCCATTATCGATCCTTACCTCAACAAAGAACACCAATACACTACTCCATATTATGCTTTTACAGTGGGTGCTTTGATACATTCAGGGCGTTCAAAAGAGTTAATAAATTCAGGTATAAAAGCGATGGAAAAATCGTTGACTGATTTTTCAAAGGGAAACGATTTTATTCCGGAAAAGCATGGAGAATTTTATATAGCTGCTTTGGCAGGAGCAATGGAGTTTTATGAACCACATGTGGATGCCGGCAGATTTGAAAATTGGAAGAAAATGGTTGCCACTCCGATAGAAAAAATATGGAAGGGTAAATCCATAGGTTTAAACAACTGGAGAACCTACGCCATGAAAGGAGAATGGATCAGGGCAAAACATGGGTTCATTGATAGACAAAATACAATTGATTTCATTGAAGACAACTGGAAAAATGCGACACAATACGAGCGAATAGGATTGGACAAATGGAATCTATACCAGGATTGGAGCAGCGATCCTCAATCACTGGCGGTGGAAGCTGTTGGGAGAGGTAACCTTACTTCTGTGGTATTGGAAGGATATGATGGTCCGTCTGCACGACAAATGCTTGATATCATGCGCAATGGAGGGAAAACTTCCATGCTACTGATGAGCCCGACAGGACAATGCCCGGCAAACGGACGAACTGACAATCACGTGTTCAATGATATTTTGTACCAATTGATTTTTGATGCACTCGCAGAAGATGCTGTGGCTCAAAATAATACTTACCTGGCAGGACAATACCGAAGGTCGGCTATGTTGGCATTTCAAAGCATACAAAGGTGGAAAAGAAATGATGGCAAATGGAAGGATTCATTTTACATTACCAAAAATAAGTATGAACCCGGCGAACGGGTAGGATATCAGCCTGCAAGTCAATGGGGACATTACACTGGAGCAATGATGTTTCATTTAGCAGAATCTGCTTTGGCAAGAAAAACGGATGTAAAGGAAGTACCTGCTCCAGTAGAAATTGGTGGTTATGCTATTCAGACGGACGACAGGTTTTCGACTTTTACAGCCAATGCAGGAGGCATGCAGGTGGTTATCAACCTACGTGGTGCTTCTGTACCCAAATACAACAAATACTGGACGCCTCTTGGAGGAGTTCGTTTTTCAAAAAACAATTGGGATGATCGTTTGGGGCCATCTGATGGAGAAGCGAATTTCATCGACGATACTTTCTCTCAGTCTCCAAAGGGTATAAAGGAATCATTTGGAACTGTATTTCCACAGTCAGCACTCACCCTTGGGCCGGAGTGGATGGAAAATGGCAACTGGATAAGGTTGGCAGACAAAGCTCTGACCTTTCGGGGAAATGTAGTGACCGAGTTTGTTCATCCATTGCTTGTGAAATTCAGAGTGACTTATGCAACGGTTACCGGACATTCCGGGCCTGTTTTTCATCAGGAGTTTATAATCACCCCCGATGGTGTGATGACCTGTTTGTCCAGCCCTCAGGATGTTCCTTTCGGTCTCACCGTGCCTTTGCTGATTAATGATGGAACCGAATTGGAAACTAATATATCCGGAGGTATTGCAACCACGGGCTATCCCGGGTCAGATGATACACAGAATTTCATAGGTCTAAATCAGGATGTATTAGTAGCTCAGGATGGTGATGCCATCAGAAGTACTTATGGTGATTTACTACCTGTGAAGTTTCAATCCACGGACAAAAAGCAAATGGTGTTTATCTACCCAAAGTCTAAGCCTGATCCCAAAGCACAAGAGGTGAAATCAAGTTTTGAAATAACAGAAAATGGATTTTCTTCTGTCTTAGGCAAAGTGGACGGCACTATGTACATAGGCAGAAACAGTGCTGGTGGTTTTGGTGATACACTCGACCTCAATCAGGATGGAAAACCTGACCTGACTTTCGATAAAAAATGTGGCTTTATAGCTCAATTGAAAAATGGACAGATCTTGGCCATTGAGACCGATACTGCAGTGGAAATGACATTCAAAGGAAAGGAATACACCGTAAAGCCCTATGTACCCATCTTGAAGTTGTAGTAGGGTATTAAAACTCAACTGGATTTGGAGTGAGGATGCTCTGAATATAAAATAAGTAGAACGATTAACTACAAAAGAGCTTGTAGTTAAAATACAACTATGTAAAAAATGAAAAACAGATTATTGAGTGTCACCATTTTGATGTTGACATTTTTATTAGAAAACAGAATAAATGCTCAGGATTTTTCCTGGAAATATACGGACAATGATTTGATGGTTGAATTGAAATATCCTACTCAAACACTTTATGCTTCCTTTAGTTTTTCTACAGAGGATCAATTACTGATAACAGGTACCATTAAGGGTTTTGCATCAAAAAACACTAACAGGCTTCCCGTTAAGTCACTTTTTAAAGAAAATACTGACGGAGTGGTTCTTTCTACGGGTAAGGCAAAAGTGAATATTGATAAATCTACTCAATTGATTTCCATTGTGCGTTTGCCCAACGATTTACTATGGAAAGGAAAATTAGGAATAGCTCCTCATCCTGAAACCAAAAAGCCAACGATTCAAATAACAGCTGTTGACTGTTCTGATGAGCATTACTTTGGATTGGGTGAACGGCTGAATGGATTTGATCAAAAGGGCAAACAAATAATAATGGAGTTGGATGATGCATGGTCACGCTCAAATGAGATGGCATATAAGGCAATTCCTTTTTACATGTCATCACGTAATTATGGTGTCTTAGTGAATTCACCGGAGCGCATCATTTTCGATATGGGTAAAAACCAGACTGATCAGACCAGTATTACTCTACCGGGTCTCGAAGTAGAATATGTATTTTTTGCCAGTAATTCTCCTTTGACGGTTATGGAACAATATACAGGCATCACTGGTAAAAGTCCGGTTATTCCAGGGTGGAGCCTTGAACCGTGGTTGTCACGCAGAGGCCCTGCGGGATGGGTCGATACCATGTATCCCAGGCAGGAGCTGGATCAAATGGAGCAAAACGGGCAGCATATTGGTGTAATTCTATGGGAAGGTATCAGACATCAGTTTTTAAAAGATCAGGAATTTTCTGCTTATGATTTGGTTAATTATTGGCACGACAAGGGAATGAAGGTAGTGTTTTGGGATCGTACCGGACAAATCGAAGACACTCCGGAAAACCTGAAAAAATATAAATATGACCAGAAACCAGTAAAGAAATATTTTATCAGAGATGGACAGGGTGAACCTATTAAGGTAGGCCCAAAAGGCGAAATAGCCAATCCTGATTTAAACAAACGTGCATTCGTGTACATTGACACTTCCAACCCGGAAGCCATGGAATGGTATTTTAAAAATAAATACGCACTAAAGGTAAAATCAGACAATGGAAAATCAGGGCCTAACGGATACAATTTGGATGGTGTTAAAATTGATTTCTCTGAATTGCTACCAAAGGATTTGTCGGATTACAAAGTTTATAAACCGACACCAGGAATTGCCAATGTCCATGCAGTAAGTTTTTCAGAGCAAACTATGGAGTGGTTGCAAACCGTTAAGCCAGAAGGTGGGATCACATGGACAAGAGGGGGAGGTTTAGGACTGCAAAGAGGAGGGGTGTTTTGGAATGGAGACCGTAGCAGAAATTTGTCCCAGTTGAAAGGGACGGTATCTTCGTTGCTGTCAGTATCTGTTTCGGGCTTGGCTTATGCAGGCCATGACCTGGGAGGCTACATGAGAGGCAATGACGCTGAAGTAGAAGAAACCTACATTAGGGGAGTTCAGTTTGCGACATTTTCACCTTTTTTTCACGATCACGGTTCTGCTCAATCCCCAAGGGAACAAAACAGATATGGGAGGGAAAATTATGCCTTTTATTCACGTGTTCGGTATAATTTGTTGCCTTACTTGGAGGAGCTAATCGAAGATGCATCGGTAAGGGGATGGCCGATGATGCGACCACTGTTTTATTACCATCCTGAAGATGCGACATCTTGGACTATAGATGATGAATATTATTTGGGCAAGGAGATACTCGTTGCTCCCATTTTGTCCAAGGGAACCAGCCGTGTTGTGTATTTGCCAACAGGAAACTGGGTTGATTTATGGACGAATGAAAGGTACAAGGGCAATTCTCAAATTCTTGTAAATAAGGCACTGAACAGGATTCCTGTATTCGTTCGTGAAAATGCAATTCTGCCCTTGGCATTGAATGAAAACCTTGAAATAGGTGGTGATTTTCTGCACAAAGACAAAAACGACCTTAGAATCATCTATAAGCTTTTGGGATTAAAAAATGGGGTGTACTCACTTCCAAAAAACAATGAAGGCCTGTCCTCACTCAAAGTAACAAAGGATGGAAGGGTGCTACTGAAATTTGAGAATATAAATGAAGATTTTGGAGTCATTATTCCCAACGCAATACCAACTGCTATCCACTTAAACAACAAAGAACTGTTAGCAGCAGATGCAAACTTTGGTAAGCAGAAGCAGGGTTGGAAATATGATCCTTCTTCATCAGAATTGAAGATAAAAATAGAAGCTGTAAAAGGTTTATCAGAATATGAAATAGAACTTATTGGCTTACCGTCCGATGAATTGGCTTTCGTTGAGGGTGCTGAAATAGCAGAAGTACCACAACCAAATGTACCAAATATTGTAAGCGTGGAAGGCTGGAATGAATCTGTGGACATTGTATTTGATAAAGATGATGCCCTGGGAGAGCGGTATATTATCAATTATGGTAGTTTAAATGGTGGAGTGAGGCAAAGCAGAGTTGTTCTAAACTATGGAAATAAGGTTACAATTGGTGGGTTGAAAAATGGGGAAAAGTATATTTTCCGGGTTTGGGCAGAAACCCAATTGCATAAGAGTCTGGAAACAGATTGGTTTGTCGCTGTTCCCACTGGCGATAAAAACACCATTTTTCAATATTCTGGCAGTGGACTGTTTATTGACGCAAACCACTCTTCTGACAAATCAATAGCAGAAGATGGAAGTAAGAAGTATTCGTTTTCAATAGATTCTGATCGAGCATCTACTGTGAAAGTATGGGTACAACTCAATAAATATATTACTCATCACGATTACAACAAATGGTATGAAACAACGACTAAGACATTAAATAAAACGGATGTGATTGAAGTGGATGTTCCTGAAAATCACACATTAAATAGGATTTTTATTGCACCGGAAGGTGAAACGCCATTCTTTAATGATGAATTTTAAAAAGGTACTAATCAGGAGTATGAAAATGGAGCTTAAAAAAGGGATAGAGCTAGAAAGTGCTTTCTTGACAAGAAATTCATGTTTGATGTTTTGTTTGATTTTATTCTTCGGATGTGTAAATGAACGTACATCCAATTCAGACAATTGGCAAAGCATTTCCTCTGTTGATGACCTTTGGAAGCATCACCCAAACCAAATACGGTCATTGTTTGAGGCAATTGACTTGCAGCAACCAGCCTTGGAATCAGTGGCTACTGTCCTTGCAAAGGGAGATACTGTAAGTGCCGCAGAGGAGTTGCTGAAGTACTATCGGAAAACCGATCGTAATTGGGTGGTGACCACCCTTGATGCTGTACCTTATGCAGAATCATTGCGAACTGCCAATGCGCTATTGGCGGATACGGTGATCAGGCACGGAAATCCCGTTAAAATACCATTCAAACCGGATGGAGGCTGGGACTGGAACTATACCGGTCCTGATAAAGACGATGAATTTGGGTATTCCCTGAACGGACTCAGGTACTTGTCTTCTTTGTTTCAAGTTTGGAAAAAAACGGAGACCATAGAATATATAGAAGTGTATGACCGATTGATAAAGGATTGGGTAATACACCATCCATTGCCGGCCAGGGATGATTCTATTTACCTGGTGTTGAACAATCAAAGCCTTGACTATCGGGATATAGGTGAGCTTGGATGGCGAACCATTCAGGCAGGCCAACGGCTGGGAGCAGTGTGGCCACAGACATTTTATGCGTTCCAGACTGAAGATACTTTTAGTCCAGCGGCACGCTTACTGATGCTGTCGAGTACCAATATTCAAGCGGAATTTCTCACTAAATACCATAAAAACGGGCACAATTGGACAACTATGGAAATGAATGGATTGGCTTTGGCTGGTTTGTCTTTCCCGGAATTCAAAAGGGGAAATCACTGGGCCAATTATGCGCTGGAGGTCATGGCCAATGAAATCAACCGACAGGTTTATCCAGACGGTGTCCAATCCGAAATTTCCACAAAAACACAATGGGTGGCACTCAGACGTTTTGAATCGGTAGCGGATAATTTCCAAAAAGCCAACCGAAAGATTTCAGAAGCCTACCTCAAACGGGTAGAGGAGATGTATCAGTACATGGCCTATTCCATTCGTCCCGATGGTCATCAGCCATTGAACAATGACTCTGACCGTGACGACCTCAGGGAAATAGTACTGAAGGCAGCAGCCAGGTTTGATCGACCGGACTGGAATTACATAGTCACCAATGGAAAAATGGGTAATAAACCAGAAATAGATCCTTCGGTTACCTTTCCTTGGGCTGGCATTCATATCATGCGGAATGGCTGGTATGAAAAGGCTCATTGGTCATTTTTTGATGCAGGACCGTATGGCACAGGCCACCAACATAGAGATAAGCTTCATCTGTCTGTTATGGCTTTTGGCAAAGACCTATTGGTAGATGGCGGTCGATATACCCACAAAGATTATTTTAGTTTTGACCCTACTATGTGGAGGGGTTATTTCCGGAGCTCGTTTTCGCACAATGTGATTTTGGTAGATGGCAAAGGACAGAATGGAGGATTGACACGTACCGATACACCTTTGGTAGAAAATCAGGATTACAGTCACCATCCTTTGTATGATTTTGCTCATGGCACTTTTAGTGACGGATATGAAGGTGTGGAAGGAAAAGCGACACATACCCGGTCTGTGTTGTACCTCAGGGATAAATATTGGGTGGTGATGGATCAACTTGAAACTGACCGACTCAGGGAATTGCAAGTACTGTGGCATTTTGCCCCTGACAATGAGATAATGATTAAAGACACTGAAGCGGTATCTACAAATGCAAAGGGGGCTAATCTGCGCATTGTGCCTGTTGGGAATATGAAATGGAAATCAGAAATCGTGAAAGGACAGGAGAAGCCTTTCATTCAGGGATGGTATAGTGAGGTATTTGGAGAAAAAGAACCAAACCCTACAGTGGTCTATACTGCTGATATTGCTAAATCCAGCATCTTCGTTTGGCTGCTGGTACCTGCTGAAGGTGAGGTGCCAACTGCTGATACACAAATGAAACAAACAGGTAATTTGGTGAAATTGACTATAAAAGAAAATAATGGTTCAACTACAAATATTGCCTTACCACTGAATAACAATCCTTCGGGGGTAAAAGTAAAATTTTAAACAGCGTTGAATTTGAGAGCATTAAAATGTTTTTTAACTCTGGGAATTATGTTATTCCTAATAAATGTTCTCGGTCTGTTTTACTGACCGTAGCAGTCAGTTTAAGCCCTTTTGTCATTTCGACGAAGGAGAAAATCCCTTGCTTATTGCAGGTCGGCTAGAAAGATTTCTCCTTCGTCGAAATGACAGGGTGACGATTTTCTTAACCTGACTGCTACGGTCAGCAGAACAGGCAGGAATAACAAATACCTTTAAATTGTGCACCGATTGTTAACATATTTACCAATAACTATTATACCACCTTATGAAATCTTTCACCTATTCAATACTGGTACTGACGATATTATTCACTTTCAATAGTCAGGCTCAACCGATACTGGACTCCAATTATTTCAACTCACTGAAATACAAACACGATCTGAATTTACCCAATTGGGGGCCATACACCAAGAAGTACATTGGTGTTTCTCATATCCCCGATGTGGACAAAGGCTTGCGTTTTGACCTGAGTGTTTTTCCAGGATTTTACCGCAGGAAAGTAGATGTGCCCAATGTGTTTTTCGAGTCAGGGTTTCATCCATGGGAAGCATCTCCTAATCTGGAATATTTCTCTTTTCGACATGAACTGGAATGGAAAGACAGGGTATATACCGACATCTCTTATTCACTGATGGATGAAAAGTCACGGCTGGTGAGAATAGAGTGTGTCAATAATACCGACATAGCTCAGAGCATTGTGTTGCACATGATGTCTTCGATTCATTTTCCATCCATCAAAGAGTACAATCCCAATACGCCCATTGAATTCAGCACCATCAAACTGCCTGACTATGCAGTGTGGATTGACGGGCTGGATTATCAGGATTTGCAATTTGCTACCCCCAGGCCTCAGGATCAATTAGGTTATGACGGAAAGTTACGAGGTGAAATACGAGATCATGGTTTAGTCAACGGATCGGGAATTGGTAATGGCTTTGGCAATGATATCAATGACAGGGTGCTCTATGGGGTGAAGTTGAAAAACGATATTCAGGATGCCATACTTTGGTTGCGTTATAAGTTGGATGAAGGGCAAACAACGATCTTGAAACTGGAAGGAATAGCCAACAAAACACTGAAGCTTTCCGGAAATGGGGATTTTAAAATAGAACAAATAAAACTGGATGAGTTAAAGCCCGGTAGCTATGGGTTGGAAATGGTATCCAGAGAAAAAACCTCAATCGTTATTGATGGGTTTACAGTGGTCAGAGAAGGAGATGTTAAATCCATAGAAGTGAAAGCTGTTGACTGGAACTACACACCGCAGATAATAGAAGGGCCAGTGAAAAATTCTGTGATTCTGAAATATGAAAATACAGATAATTATTACGGATTGTATTGGGATTATGATGGTTATCAGTTGAGGCAATGGCACTATAAAGATTTGAGTGATGATTTCAAACAAAATGTAAACGGGCATGTGAGTACAGAATTTAGCAACGGTACCAATGGCCATTTCACCAATGTTTTTTTACGGCCCATCACCATTGCACCCAATTCGTCTTTGACAGTAAATGGGGTGGTTTGCACCGGAACAAAAGCAGAAGTAGAAAGCATTTTGAAAAAGAAAATGAGTAGTGCTGAAGCAATCAAAATTTACGAAAAGGCAAGGGAATACCTTTACGCCTATGATGTAACTCCTGCCGGAGAGAGATACATATTTAGTAACCAACGAATGGCTGCTACCACTATCACCAATGTGGTGTATCCTGTATATACCCAGCGCCAATACATCCGTCACCATGCGCCGGGTCGCTGGTGGGACTGCCTCTATACCTGGGATGCCGGATTCATCGGCATTGGGTTGGCGCAGCAAGATGTACGGCGAGGGATCGAAAGCCTCAATGCCTATGTAAACGAAACAGACGAGCAATCGGCGTTTATCCATCACGGCACGCCACTGCCTGTGCAGCACTACCTGTTTCAGGAGCTTTGGAATGCCACACAATCGGAGGAGTTTTTAAAAAATTATTACCCCAAACTCAAGCGGTATTATGAGTTTATCTCAGGGAAAAATCCCAGCTCGACTACCCGGATGAATTCCAACCTTATACGTACCTGGGATTACTTCTACAATTCTGGAGGCTGGGACGATTATCCGCCACAGCATCACTTGCGTGAGCACAGTGAATTGTACAAAAATGTAACTCCGGTAGTAAGCACCGCCCATTGCATCAGAATAGCCAAAATATTGCAAATGGCTGCTTCACATTTAAAGCTCAAAAAGGACTCAAAGGAATATGATACTGATATCAACTTGATGAGCAAAGCTTTGCAAGACAACTCCTGGGATGAGGAGTCCGGGTATTACGGTTATGTGGTGCATGACGCATCCGGTAATGCACAAGAGATCATGAAGTTTGAGGGCAAAACCAATTACAATATGGGGTTGGGAGGCGTTTCGCCACTATTGGCAGGGATTTGTACCGATGAGCAAAAAGAAAAGCTATTGAAGCACTTGAAAACCAAAGGGGAAATCTGGTCGGATGTAGGGCTGTCGGCTGTCGATCAAACTGCTCCCTACTATTCCAACGAAGGCTATTGGAATGGCACGGTATGGATGCCGCATCAGTGGTTTATGTGGAAAACCATGCTGGATTTTGGGGAAGCAGATTTTGCTTTTAAAATAGCAGATACAGCCTTGAACCTATGGAAAAAAGAAGTGGAATCCACCTACAACTGCTCTGAACATTTTGTGATAGAATCGGGTAGGGGAGCAGGCTGGCATCAGTTCAGCGGACTATCAACTCCGGTGCTTTCGTGGTTCAATGCCTACTACCAACAAGGCACGTTGACTACCGGGTTCAATGCCTGGGTGTTGGAAAAGAAGTTTGACAGCACCAACAGTTCCTTATCAGCCAAACTAAAAGTATCCGGTGACAAAGGCGATGATTTTTCCATGGTGGTTTGCCTTAACCCGGAGTTCTCCTATCAGGTATCCTGGAACAGCAAACCGATCAGTCACAAAGAAATCAGTAAAGGTACTTTGAGCATTGTCGCACCCCTCACCTCAGAGGTGGGCGTATTGAAAGTGGAGAAGGTGGTGAGGTAATGGGAGGGGTTGAAGAATTCAAATTTGGACATTTAAATTTTATGTAATGAAATGCTTCGTTATTAATTATATTTGAATGGTAGGTATGGCATACAGTATGTGCTATACTTGAATGTTGTTCTTAATTAAAGAAGAGTTTAAAAGCTTTTAATTAAAGAATCCACCCTCTAAGAAGGTGGACTTGAAAAGCCCCTATAAGGGGCCAAAATCCAACTTCTGCTGTTCTTCTACTTTTTCTTGTTTCTCTTGATATTGAACATACTTTCTTATCTTTTCTTCATCAAGACCAA
>NZ_JBDKWG010000145.1:0-16878 GCF_040151475.1 Reichenbachiella sp. MALMAid0571
GAGTTTGCAGGGTAGTTTAAAGATAAAGGCTTTAAGGGACAAACTTGATCAGCAAGATCACCAGCATCGTAGCTTATGTATCAATGTTGATGGCAGCTATACCAACTCAACAGTATTAAAAAACCTACCTGAAAGAACGATCTTGATCGGACGTATTAGAAAAGACTCAAAATTGTTCCTTGCATTTGACCAACAATAATCTGGAAAGGGCAGGAAAAGAGTATATGGAGACCGTATACCTACCCCTGAGCAAATCAGACAATGTCAAGACTATGAATGGCAACAGGTGGAAGCATGGGCAGTAGGCAAAAAACACCAGTTTGACATCAAAGTTGTCAAAGGCTTAAAATCTAAAACTGCTGGACAAAAGCATCTTTTGCAACTCATGGTAGTAAGGCTATTGGCTTATAGGCTCAACAAATCTTCCAAACTTTTGTACCGTAAATCTGCTTATTTTATTTGTACCGATAATGATATGGATGCCCAAAAGTTGTTGCAAACTTATATATGGCGTTGGGAAATTGAGGTCAATATCCGTGATGAAAAAACCATAATGGGATGTGGGCAGGCTCAGGTACGCAATGAACACTCCGCTGCTAACGTGCCTGCTTTTGTTTCTGCCATGTATGCTTTTCTTACCTTGCCAAATATCAAAGCTTTTAAGCAAAATGATAACGGCAACAACAGAAAGATACTATTGCCAAGACCTAAATGGTATCCGGCTAAAAAAGAACAACGATTTACCACTGGAGACCTTTTAAACCATTTTAGAACCGAAATGTGGGCAAAGGCTATGGGCTGTGGTAATTTCGACAACTTCGTTAAACAACAGCACATAACCAAAAGCCATCGAAATAAAACAAACCCCATCACAGGGGCTCTATTCTATAGTAGACGATGAATAAAAAAACAAAGTCCAGACATTTGCTATATAGCAAATGCAGATTTCGAAAAAACAGCGTAATTCAATTATTAGTTAATCTCAGGTTTGGGATGTACTCCACGTACACCCCAAATTAATATTTATCAAAAAAAATCACGCTTTTGAGTAGATATTGTTTTGACCTGTGATGGTGAAATTTAGCAGATGCGTTGTGTAAACACACAATACAGACAGTGAATATATGGCAAAAGAAGAGCTTTCGAAAAGATGAAATCCTAGGTCAACTGGGGTTGTATAAGACCTTAGTTGCTAAACATGAATTGCTCTGTCTCTAGTGGATATTTATTCAGATAAGCTCACCAGGCTTGATATGATGTAATTCTACAATTGTTTGTCAACCAGACTTGCCAGAAATTTAGCAAACGGCTTGATGTCCTGGTTTACACTCGCTTGCTCCAGGGCATTCATATAGGTATCCCTTGATTCTACAGGAATAATAGTCCACGGATATCCTCCGGAAGCTAACATTGTGTTAAACAGAAACCGTCCGATTCTTCCATTGCCATCCATATAGGGGTGAATATAGACAAAGATAAAATGTCCTAATACGGCTTTTACCGATGCTTCCGTTTCTTTGGCCAACAAATCAAATAATAGAGGCATACAGTCACGAACGGCATCACGGTTTAAAGGCACATGCATTGAATTGGTTATATATACCTGTCCATTTCTATATCCTGCCAGATCCGAAGGCTTCAATAGACCGGCCGTCACACTGGGGCCAAAAAGTTCACGGTACCAGTCAGAATGATCCTGATCAACTATGTTCCCGGCATTCTGACCATCCAGTACTTTTTCAATACTTTGCTTAACAACCTGAAACGCCTGCCAATATCCTCTGGCTGCCATGGCATTTCTGAGCTCCTTATCTTTATGATTGCTTTCAGTATTCCAATCACCACTTCTGACACGATCAATGAGCTCAATAGAAACCCAATACCCTTCTATGGATAGCGAATGATAGGCATCAGTAGTATAGATATCTTCTACTTGCTTCATATAGCTGCTGATGTCTTCAGGAATTCCCGGAGCTACCGGAAAATATTCCAATACGGGTTCTCGCATTTGTTGCCACATCAATCTTATACGTTGGGCATAAGGCGATTTTTCACGAGTGTATGTATTGAAAGCCAAAGTATTGTTAAATGGGTCATTCTCTCGGACATTGTACCCAGCTGCTATCATTGTTTTGTTGATTTCATCTGCAATTTTAATGTTACCAATATTTCTAAATGATCCCGCTAGTCGCCCTGCTGCCCTGGTATGTCCCCCTTCGAGTAAGGGATTGAGTATATCAGAAGCATCCTTAATCAGAGTCAAAGAAGTACGTACATCTGTAGAGTTTTTTGAAAAGTAACTTTCGGATGAAGAGATTAAGGCCATTGGCAAAGAATATAATTTTAGACCTTGACTTTCAACTATTTCCCTTTTATTAGGGATCGACAATTTTGCATCGAAGAGTGAAGTCCCATAGGGTAAATTAGTCAGGTTGTTATGACCTTTTGGTGATCTGACTAATAATTGTTGAGGAACTGTCCAGTTACCACTATGTATTGATAAGGATTGTTCGGGCGAAAGACACCATTCTTTTGAAAAACGATTGTTTAGATAGTCAGAACAAAATGTCCAGAATGCTGTGTACCAGACCGTACTGTCCCCTAGTGATTCATCTGGTTTGGATGAGATATACCAGCCCTTTATTACTTCTTGTATAAACCCATGCTGAAGAAGCCTTTCCCGATGTGTACGAGATAAATCTTTTGCTCTTATTGTGGCAGTGCCATCTTCATTTTGTAGCTCTCTAAGAGCTTCTAAAGACTGTGCAAGTTTTTCTGATGGTGTCATTGTAGAGGTTTTTTAGGATTCTCTTTGTAATGTACAATATTAAGTTTATTGTGTTGCACGATTTTAAGTTTATTACGTTGTTCAATATTAAGTTTATTGCGTTGTACGGATTTAAGTTTATTGTGTATAAGAAATACGTTGGAGTATTTTAGAAACGTGCGATGTACAATAATTCCTAAAAAAGAAATTGTACTATATTAGACAATGTGATTGGAGCAGAAATAATAGAAAACTTAGAATTGTTTTCTGTAAAGTTTACAATAAAATATTTACAATCTGATTATCAATTAGTTACGGTTTCCTGGTAAAGGAAGGCCACTAAATACACATAATCATTGTTCAGTTTTTTTAATGCTATCAGGTATATTCTGTTATTGATTATTCAAATTTGCAGAATTAACTTAATGTCTTAATTTATGTCAAAATTATTTCCATTAAAGGGTTGTGTACAACCCTATGCCTGGGGTGGTTCAAGTTTTATAGCTGATCTGATCGGATACAAGGGTAACGAAAAAACCATTGCAGAATATTGGCTGGGAGCTCATGCAAACGCCCCTGCTACAATAAGTACCCCTCAAGGAGAAAAAAAACTGGATGCTTTTCTGCTTGAAAACCCACTGCTCCACCTTGGTTCTTATGTCCAAAACAATTACAAACGTCTCCCTTATCTGTTTAAAGTGTTGGACGTTAAAGACATGTTGTCAATTCAGGTTCACCCTACCAAAAAACAAGCTGAAGTTGGTTTTGAAGAAGAAAATAAAAAAGGAATTGCACCTGATGCAGCTACCAGAAATTTCAAGGACGACAATCACAAACCGGAAATAATGGTGGCTTTAAGTGAGTTTTGGCTATTGCACGGATTTTTACCTGAAGTAGCACTTTTGCAAGTACTCAAAGACAACCCTGAATTTAGTGAGTTAATTTCCATTTTCAAATCTCAGGGTTACAAGGGACTCTATCAGACAGTGATGGAACAACCTCAGGAAAAATGCAATAAGCAGCTTAGGCCATTAATAGACCGGATATTGCCGTTATATGAAGCGGGAAAACTAGATAAATCAAGTCCGGATTTTTGGGCAGCAAGGGCAGCTTCTTCCCCGAAGGATAGCCAAACCATCGACAAAGGCATCTATTCAATTTATTTTTTCAATATAATAAAAGCCAATGAGGGTGAAGCGGTTTTTCAGGACGCTGGTCTGCCTCATGCCTATTTGGAGGGACAAAACATTGAATTAATGGCCAATTCGGACAATGTTTTGCGTGGGGGGCTCACTCCTAAACACATAGATATCAAAGCACTAATGGAACATGTGAAGTTTGAAGCCACAATTCCGAATATTTTTAGTGGAGATGAGAGCAACAACGGAATGGAAAAAATCTATCGCACTCCGGTGAAAGATTTTGAATTGAGCAAAATAGAACTACCTGCACTACAAAGCTATGAAACTCAGTGCGAGACCATAGAAATCATATTGTGCATAAAAGGGAAAGTAATGCTGACAGAAGGAGGCAAACAATTGACCTTGGAAAAAGGAGCGTCTGCTCTATTGACTTCAGGTGCACACTACAAAATAACAAGTGAGTCTGCCCCTCAATTATTTAAAGCTTCTGTACCAGAATAGATGGTTTTTATAAAAGTCGTTTTTAACTTCACATTGACAGGTTAGAAAAGTAGTTGCCCTACTTTTTTAATGAAGGATAGTCGTAATTACTGGGTAGTAAAAAAATTAATCCGTGATTATTTAAATATAAACAGTCCATGGCATAGGAGATATGAATAAAACATAAGACGTTACATGTAAATTATTTTACAATCAGTAAAGAAAAACAGATTTAAAATATCCTATGTATTGTGCAACCTAAAAGCATAAAATCCTTTAGAGGAAAAAGGATTTATCTGGAATGAAAATAACAATCAGAGTACTGAAAATGATAAGCATATTTATCCTAGGCATAGTTGCCCTACTCGTAATAGTAGGTGTTTTATTTGTAAACATTAGCCCTCAATTCGGAGGGAAACCTACCAGAGAACAAAAAGCCATTTACCAACAATCGAAACACTATGTAAAAGATAAGTTTGTGAATGAAGTCCCTACACCGATGGATATGAGGATGTCTCAATATGTCTCTTTAATAGGGAAATATTTTTCAGGAGTACCAAATCAGGCACCACAAAATCCACTTCCTGTCCAAAAGATTGACTCTCTGGACATAGTTAATCATCCGGATACCCTTACCAGAGTCACTTGGTTTGGACATTCAGCCTTTTTGCTGGAAATACAGGGGCAAAACATCCTGCTTGATCCGATGTTTGGAGATGCACCTGCCCCTCATCCATGGCTGGGGAAAAAGCGATTTTCCAATGGACTGCCCATTGAAATTGAGAAACTTCCGAAGATAGATGCAGTCATTTTCTCGCATGACCATTACGACCATTTAGATTATGGGTCTATTATGAAACTAAAAGATAAAGTAAAGAAATTTTATGTACCACTGGGTTTGGGTGCACACCTAATCGAATGGGGAGTTGCCGCAGAAAACATCCACGAATTGAACTGGTGGGATGAAATAAAGCATGAAGGCTTAGTGTTCGCCTGTACGCCTGCCAGACACTTTTCCGGAAGGGGACTGGGCGATAGATTTTCCACCTTATGGGCTTCATGGGCGATACTTGGCACTTCACAAAAAATCTATTTCAGTGGAGACAGTGGTTATAATGATCATTTCAAGGCCATTGGTGAGAAATACGGCCCTTTTGATTTTGCCATGATGGAATGCGGGCAATACAACGAACTGTGGCACAACATCCACATGATGCCGGAAGAAACGGCTCAAGCCGCCGTAGATGTAAAAGCCAAATTGATGATGCCCATTCACTGGGGATCGTTTGTGCTGGCACTGCACACCTGGCAGGATCCTGTAGAGCGAGTATTCAAAAAAGCTACTGACCTCAATCAGCCTATCGTGATTCCTCAAATCGGAAATCCAATTGTACTGGAAAAGAATGAGTTACCCGATTCGGATTGGTGGAGGGGGTTAAAATGACAGCCAAAGGTTAATTATCGAAAATAATGGATATTTTAGCACTGAATCTAAATATTCATTTTTCATGAAAAACTACTCACCTACTATTCTTCTGGCTTTCGTGTGTCTAATGGGAATGAACATACAATCCCACGCTCAGACCATCAACTATTTGTCAAAAAGCGATTTGAAATTCCTCAAAGAACTGACAAAAGAGGTAATGGACAGTTCCAGAATTTTACCGAATCAAAAAATATCAGGAGAATTTGGAGGAAACAGTACAGGAGGAGTGCTTATAAGGCCGGGCGGCAGGGCATGCTATCCTTCGTATTGGATTCGTGACTATGCCATGTCATTGGAAAGCGGAATGGTCACCAAAGAAGAGCAACAGCACATGCTTCAGTTGACAGCAGCTACCCAATGTGACCAAACATGGATTTCGTCAACAGGCAGCTTTATTCCTGCCGGAGCTATTGCCGACCATATCAGAATTGACGACAGCAAGCCCATATATTTTCCCGGCACTTACGACTATGAAACTCAGGGAGGAAAAACATGGGGAGTGGTACCTCCTTATGGAGATCAGTACTTCTTTATCCACATGGCCTACTACTATTTGCAAACCACTTCTTCTTCCGACTTTTTACTTCAGGAAATCAACGGAATCAGGTTAATTGATAGATTAGAAATGGCTTACAAAGTGCCTCCAACCAAAAGAGATGGAGTTCTGGTCTATACCAATGATGATTTCAGAGGAGTTGATTTTGGGTTTAGAGATGTCATTACCATCACTGGCGAGTTAGCTTTTCCTTCTATTCTCAAGTACCGGGCATCCCTTGAAATGGCAGAAATTTATGAATTGATCAAAAAGTCTGATAAGGCCAATACTTACACCGCTACCGCTGAAAAATTAAAAGTTGAAATTCCTGAGACTTTCTTAGACAGCAGAGGTATGCTTCTGGCTTCCACAGAAAAAAGCAATCAACCAGATGTATGGAGCACGGCATTAGCTGTCTATTTCGGTATTTTAGAAGGGGATAAGATGAAAAAGACTTGTCAGTACCTGAGTGATGCCTACAAAAATGGAAGTCTTGCTTACAAAGGCAATATTCGTCACATCCTTACTACGGATGATTTCGATAAATCATCTGCTTGGGAATTTTCACTCGCTCAAAAACAAACTTATCAGAATGGTGCCTACTGGGGTACTCCAACAGGATGGGTGTGCCATGCGATTGCAAAGGTAAACCCAACGCTGGCTCAGCAATTGGCAAAAGAATACATCGATGATTTAAGATCAAATGATTTTAGAAAAGGCGCAGAATTCAATGCTCCTTATGAATGTTTCCACGCCACAGGAAATGCTCAAAATCCGGTATATCTCACTTCTGTTACATGCCCGTATGCTGTGTTTAAATAAAAAAATAAAAGGGCAGTCAGTTGAAAATCAATTATGGGACTAAGTAAACAAGAGGCTTTAGCCATTACCCAAAAAAGCCTTTCCAAGTTTGTACTTGGAAAGGCTTTTCTATTTCGGTGATTTTCTAATTAAGGTTTGAAAGTAATTTTTCTCATTCGAAGAGAAAGAGGAGTTACTTCCACGTATTCATCCTTATTGATATATTCCAAAGCTTCTTCCAGAGAGAATTTCTTTGCAGGAGCTATTTTCATACTAGCATCTGTACCTGATTTCCTCATGTTGGTCAATTGCTTTCCTTTTTGGATATTCACGGACAAATCGTTGGAACGGGAATGCTCCCCAATGACTTGTCCAACGTACAATTCATCTCCCGGTTCAACAAAGAAAATACCTCTGTCTTGCAATTTATCAATTGAATAAGACGTACCCGGTCCGGTCTCCATAGATACCAGCGAACCATTTAACCTCTCGGGTATTTCACCTTTGAAAGGCTCATAACCACTAAACCTGTGCGTCATTACAGCTTCTCCTCCAGTTGCCGTCAATACCTGATTCCTTAGTCCTATTAAACCTCGTGCCGGAATGTTGAATTCCAAATGCTGAACATCGCCCTTCGGCTGCATGATCGTCATTTCACCTTTTCTTTTGGTTACTAATTCGATCGCCTTTCCTGAAACCTCTTCAGGAACATCAATTACCAAATGTTCAATAGGCTCGTGTTTTTGCCCGTCAATTTCTTTAAAAATCACCTGAGGCTGACCTACTTGCAACTCGTACCCTTCTCTTCTCATGGTTTCGATCAAAACAGACAAATGAAGCACTCCTCGACCATAAACCAAGAACTTGTCTTCACTGTCAGTAGGTTCCACTTTCAAAGCCAGATTCTTTTCGGTCTCTTTCATCAGACGATCTCTTAAGTGACGTGAAGTCACAAATTTTCCTTCTTTCCCAAAGAAAGGAGAATTGTTGATCGTAAAAAGCATATTCATTGTAGGCTCATCTACCCCTACCCTTTCTAATGGTTCTGGATTGTCAAAATCAGTAATGGTGTCACCAATATCGAAACTTTCAATTCCAGTAACAGCACAAATATCGCCACAGCTTACTTCTTCCACACTTCTCTTGCCAAGTCCTTCGAAGATGTGCAATTCTTTAATTCTCACTCTTTTGACAGTACCATCCACTTTAGTAAGCCCTAAACTTTGGCCTACTTTAATACTTCCCTGATGAATTCTGCCTATGGCAATACGTCCTGTAAATGAAGAGAAATCAAGTGAAGTAATTTTCATTCTTAAAACACCCTCCTTTTGCTCAGGAGCAGGTATTTTTTCTATAATAGTATCAAGCAATGGATCCAGGTTGTCAATCTCATCTTTCCAGTCATAGTTCATCCAGCCGTTCTTAGAAGAACCATATAGAGTAGGGAAGTCCAATTGATCTTCAGTAGCATCTAAGTTGAACATCAGGTCAAAAACTTCTTCATGAACTTCATCCGGACGACAGTTTTCTTTATCCACTTTATTGACCACTACGATAGGCTTCAAACCTAAACCAAGTGCTTTACCAAGGACAAATCTGGTTTGAGGCATTGCACCTTCAAATGCATCTACCAAAAGAATAACACCATCTGCCATGCTAAGTACACGTTCCACTTCACCTCCAAAATCGGCGTGACCAGGGGTGTCAATGATGTTAATTTTGGTTCCTTTATAGTTTACCGAAACGTTTTTCGAAAGAATCGTGATTCCACGTTCTCTCTCCAGGTCGTTTGAGTCCAGAATCAACTCATTGTTGTCCTGAGACCTCTTCGCATCGTTTGCCTGAGCAGCGTAAATGATTTTATCAACCAAGGTAGTCTTGCCATGGTCAACGTGTGCAATTATTGCAACATTCCTGATTTCTGTCATCCTTTTAAAAAATTAAGGCGCAAAGATAGGACTATTACTCAATAACTTCCATGAAGCCCCTTTAATTTGATGTTAATTCTATTACCCTTTTCGTTTTTAGCACTTTCTTCTACTTTTGATGAGCCCAAACATCCATTGCAAAGCATTTTTGACCATATATCAATTAATGATTTTTCTTTTCTGAAAAAGTATTCTAAAATATTCTGATAAAATGTTGAAAAATTAATACTGCTTTCTATCTTTGCACTCCATTTAACCAAAAGGGTGAAATGGTTGCAGAAGTTACTCGTCAAAAGACAGCAAGTGCAACGAATTGGCTTAATGAAATTTCAGTTTCGAATGTCATTAATTCGAATACAAATGCGAAAGTAGCTCAGCTGGTAGAGCGCCACCTTGCCAAGGTGGAGGTCGCGGGTTCGAACCCCGTCTTTCGCTCCAATTGAGTGTGAGAGTGTATGTGAGTGAGAAGGTGCAATAGCATCGCGCATACACTTTTTTTATGCATTCAAGTGAAATTTGCCGGAGTGGTGGAACTGGTAGACACGCAAGACTTAAAATCTTGTGACCTTCTGGTCGTGCGGGTTCAAGTCCCGCCTCTGGTACATTGAAAATCAGCTACTTACGTAGCTGATTTCTTTGTTTATAAGTACCTGAAAAATTTCAGGTACAACATAGGTACAACATTTATTGTTTTTTTCTTAAGGAAGGAGCTGAACATTTTTTCACTAAGGTAAAATGTTCTAAATCTCATAAAAATGAAGGTTACAGGTAACTGCTCCCGTCACTATGATTATGAAGTTACAATAAAGTAACAGTCCTTTTTGATTTTAGGGTTAAACAAAATGGATGCCCTCACATGATGGGTGTGTTTGGCTTAAAAACAACCTCCCTCTACATATAAGATACTTTCTGAATCATTGGTTTGTCTATTCAGACAAAAAACGGACATAAAAATGTTGACTTATCATATTTTTATCAAAGAAAATTGAAAATGAATGGGAAACTCCTTCAATTCACAAAAAAACAGGAAATAATAGGCCAACAAATTCAACAAGAGGTGAATAGTCTCACAAAACCAGAGATTTATTGTACAACTGACTTGTAATCAGTAGGTCATTGGTTCGATCCCGATAGGAGGCTCTTGGAAATCAGGCAGTTACATTAATTTGTAACTGCTTTTTTATTTTACTTACATGCTTTTTACATGCTTTTGTTTCGATGATTCATTCTTTGATAGCAAGCTCATAACCCGAAGGTTACTTGTTCGAGTCCAGTTTCCGTTACTATGAAAATCAGACAGTTACGTTAAAGTGACTGCCTTTTTTAATGCACTTGGTTAAACAATGGTTAAACAAATTGCTGTTTATTTACTGTTATTTTTGGTCGTCTGAAAATTCACGGGTACAATTTAGGTACAACTTTTTTACTGCTTTATACGGTCAAAAGCGGCAATAAAATTGAATTTCAAGAATTCTACATTTGATCAACAGGATAACAAAAACTTCCTTAATATCCACTTGAAGCCAATTTTAGTAAAGAATACTTAATTCTGTCAATCAACTAGCCAGTCAAAATCAGCCAGCATTTAAAAGGCATATAAGCCTGACGTTTCATTTGCCTCAAATGCAGAATATCAATTCTTCTTTGTACCATGACACACTATCCTTAATATTATTCATATAATAACCTGTAAATATTTTATTTAAATTACTATATTTAAATAATCAGCGTGACTGACATGGCGAAGCATTATCCGTTTCATTCCTACACAATTTGATTTAATGTATTTTTTATCACTCATTCTGGCTTTCTAATCAATTGGAGTAGCAGAGCAATAAAATTAGTGATCAATTATCTTTTTCTTCATAATAAAACCTAATTGATATTTCAGCAAATTATGGTTATCCAATATTTTTCCACGGATCAAACTTCCCCTTCATACTTTCTTGATATTGGATTATTAGGACTTTGGCGACTTTTTGCCCCTCCGTTCGAGATAGTTGAAAAATGGGGGCATAGCCAAATTCATATGAAAAATAATAAGTTAGTTTTCCTTCCAGATAAATTGATGAGAAATATTGAAATGAAAAACCTAAGTCCATCAATATATCTTTTCTAACGGTCGCTTTGCCATCAGGACACAACTTACGCAATATGCTTCTATTCTTTCTGATTTGACGATTGACAGCTGCAATCATTTTTTCATTTTTCCGCTTATGCTTGTTGTGGTAATTGGAACGGCATTGACTATCACAAAATCTTTTGTCCACCCGCCCTGTCATGGGACGATTGCAAGCCAAACAATTTTCATTATCCATGGAATCTATAAGTTTAACCGTATAAATATACGGATATTTACGCAACTACACGTATATAATCAATCTTGTTAGCCCTTCTTTATTTTAGTTTACCTTATGAAAGGACAAGGCCATCCAAAACAAGTTACTCTCAAGCACTTGTATATAGAAAATCAAAAAATGATTGGCCTGCTTTTCTACCCTGATAAAATCATACAGGCTTTGGTCAAACAACTACCGAATGTTAAATGGAGCACTCAATATGAAATGGCTTTCATTCCCAATAACGATAAAAACCTCAACCTGATTTTTGATACCTTCAAAGGAGTTTGTTGGGTCAATTGCAGTCATTTTTTCCCAAACAAACCCATAAATATAAGCAATGAGGAGTTGTCGGTGGATAGTTTTAGAAAGCGCAAACCAAAAGCAGGATGGCGTTATTGTCCCGAAGATTTTTATCAGAAACTGGAAATTAGAAAATATGCTTTAAACACAGCCAAAATCTACATTCAGCTATTCGAGAAGTTCATCAATCATTTCCCTGAAAAAGAGAATTTGATGGACTTGAATGAATATAAAATCAGGAACTACCTTCAAACATTGGTTCAAAGTGGCAAATCAGACTCATACGTCAACCAATCCATCAATGCGATCAAGTTTTACTATGAAGTAGTACATGAAATGCCCAATCGGTTTTATTCAATCGAACGACCCATTAAAACAGAATCACTTCCCAGGGTATTGAGCCAGGAACAAGTATTTAGAATAATAGACAACACCCATAATTTAAAGCATAGGTGTATCGTTAGCCTGTTGTATTCGGCTGGGTTGAGACGAGGCGAATTGATTGACCTGAAATTAGAAGATGTAATAAGCGACAGAATGCTTCTCAGAGTAAACAATGGTAAGGGCAGAAAAGACAGGTACACCTTGTTAAGTGAAAGCATACTTGCAGATTTGCGTAAATACTACAAGAGATATAAACCTTTGAAATATCTATTTGAAGGAGTATCGGGAGAGAAATATTCGGCAAGTAGCGTAGGGAAAATAGTTGTTAGATCAGCCAGAAAGGCAAAAATTATACAAAGAGTTACCCCTCATATGCTTAGGCATTCATTCGCTACGCATTTATTGGAAAACGGGATAGACTTGAGGCAAATTCAATCCTTGCTTGGTCACAATACGTTGAGAACAACCGAAATATACACCCATGTAGCCGTACGGGGGATGAACAAAATAAAAAATCCATTAGATTTGAGAAAAACATAGTGCGTATATAACGCACACTTTGCGTTATGCTCAAATGTTGGCATTCATTACCGAAACGAAAAATCAAATGGCGAAATTCATAAATACCCGAAAGGCAGTTGCCGCAATTGAAGATTTGATCAAAGAAGCAGAAGATAAGCTGGTGCTCGTTTCTCCCTATTTAAAACTATCGAAAGATTTTAAGGAACTACTAACCTATAGAAACAGTAAAGACAAAATCACGACAATAATTTTCGGGAAACAAGAATTAAACCCGAACGAGATGAAATTTCTTGAAGGGTTACGATTTGTCATCCTAAAGTACAACCAAGACCTACACGCAAAATGCTACATGAATGACAAACAAATGATTATTACTTCATTGAATTTGTATGAATTCTCAATGGCAAACAACAAAGAAATGGGAGTTTTGATTGAATTATCTGATGAGAACGATCGAACTCTTTTTGAAGACGCGCTTAAAGAGATTGAATATATTGATAGTACAAGCGAAAGATTTGAGTTTAACACCGCAACAAAAGAAGATAAGGCTGAAAAACAGCCAAAGAATCAGAAGACCTCAAGTCAAGAACACTCCAATAATGGTGATGGTCATTGTATTCGTTGCAATAAATCGATCAAACTAAATCCTCTTGTTCCCTATTGCAAAGACTGCTACAAAATTTGGAATAAGTACAAAGACGAGGAATACGCTGAAGTCCATTGCCATATTTGTGGAAAAGAACAAGAAACTACATTCTTAAAACCAACCTGCTACCCTTGCTTCAAAGCGAACAAAAATAAGCTAGAGTTTAACCTTTGACGAAAACAACGAAATGCCAATCGAGTAGATGGCCAGTGAGCAAATAGCCCACTGGTGCACCTCTCACACCACCGTACGTACGGGTCTCGTATACGGCGGTTCATCGAATCGAAGGTTGCGTATTCTGGTAGTAGGAAAGCATTGATTCATACCCTTTTCTTCTGAGCCTTGATAAGGTAATAGTCGTTCTAAGTATGGGGCTTTGAGCTACTGCCCATCCACCCATATTGGTCCTACTCCAAGCGTATGCTTGCCTATGACCAATACCGAGTCGAATCAGGTTTTTCCTCTTTCTATCAGGCTTTTTCCAGTCATGCCAAATACAGTATCTCAAACGGTTTCTTAACCACTCGTCAAGGGCTTTTAGTTTGGCTTGAATACTTGCCAATCGGTAGTTGTTCACCCATCCTTTCCACACTTCTGCGAGTTTTTGAAGCCGTTCTTTGAAACTGTAAGGTTTGGTCTTCTTGGTAATGCCTTTGAGCTTTCGCTTTAGCGATTCCCAACTGCTTTTCTTGACCACAAATTGGTATTGCCCTTTCATCCCTTTCTTATAGATCGGGACAAACCCATGTCCTAGAAGCTCAAATGTCGAAGGTCTGCGTATACCGCTCTTTTCCTTGTTGATAGGCAGTTGTAGTTTATCTCGTAAAAAGATAGATATACTGTTACCGATCTGTCGGGCTTCTGCTTTTGATTTCGCATAAATACTAAAGTCATCCGCATATCGAACATACCGCAATCCTCTTTCAGATAACTCCTTGTCCAATTCATCTAATAAGATATTGGATAATAATGGACTGATCGGACTTCCCTGCGGTACTCCTTTTAGGCGTTTGTGTAGCTTTCCATTGATTTGGATTGGTGCACGCAACCATTTACGGATCAACCGCAAGGTGTAGGGGCATTTTACCTTCTTGTAGATCAATTGTAACAGAATCGAATGGTCAACTTCGTCAAAGAACCCTTTCAAGTCAATATCAACAATATCCTGAAAACCATCATTGATGTATTTCAAGGATTGTGATACCGCTTTATGGATATTCTTATTTGGCCGAAAACCATAACTATGTTCTTCGAAGTTTAATTCAAACTTCGAACTTAACACTTGGCTTACGGCTTGTTGCAGCCATCTATCCACTACTGTTGGGATACCGAGCAAACGGGTTCTTCCGTTGCTTTTAGGTATTTCTACTCCCAAAATAGGTTTGGGTACATAAGTGCAGTTGGCAACCATATTAATGATATCGTTGCGGTTGCTTTCCAAATAGGAGAGCAATGCCTCAACCCTCATATGATCTATGCCCGCTGCGCCTTTATTACGCACTACCTGATGGTAGGCTCTGTAAAGGTTCTTTCGCTTAAGTACCTGCTCTATCATAAAACGTTTGCCTTTGTCCGCTTAAGGTTGGGCTAGCTATGCCTCCCAATCGAATTGAGACGTGATTCAATGTTCAGCCCTTCATCAGTTTGTGAGACCTCTGCCTTTCTTTGACAGCTCGTATCCCCTGATTACTATGACTTCTGCTGACTTCTCAATCCGTAACCCGTACGGTTCGAGATCTCCCCAGGTAATGACATCTTCTTTCACTCAATTCCTGCCGTATCTACATAAATACCCTTTTGGTGTTCTTGGGGCGTTACAATCATGTGCTTGCTTACCCAAGTATCTATGCCTCTGTATACGATTCCTGTTCGTCAGTACCGAGTTTTGTAGTCCTGCTTCCTTCAGTGCATACCTCATGGTAAACCACCTTGCAGCTTACTAATGGTTCGAGACACGACTCTCGCCCATAAGGGACTTGCACCCTATAAATTAATACCCTACTTTTATGTAGGGAAAGATGCCCATGCTGGGCACACACAGACACTAAAATGAATATACGAACAGAGCTCTTTGATAAAACAATGCGAATAAGAAATTCCAGTGCTTCTAGCAACTGGATCGCATACTCATTTTAGTTGAGCGTTATGTGTAAGTGAATCTACCGAACTAAACCTAAATTGAAAAATGAAAAAATCAACCTTTACCGCCTTACTATTGACATTCGCATTATGTGAGATTTCTGTTGCTCAAAATTGCGATTGTAGTGAGGCCTTATCCTCAGATTTAAAAACTTTTAGTACTGATTTTAATTCTAAAAAAGCGAAAGAGTATTTCTATGAATACTTTTCAAGTTCTGTAACCGAGCGAAAGGACTTAGTAAAGAACTCTTCAAATGAATTTGGGCTTGATGTGGTAATTAAAAAAATACCAGTTGGGTTTCAATCGAAAGACAATTCTAGTAAGTCCCTTAATACACTTAGGCAAATTGAAAGAGAGGTTGTAAATACAGGCTATTTCACCGATGAAAATTTAGAAGTTTTAATTACTGAGTATATTTCAACTGAGCAGTTGGAAGCCTACAAAGCCTGTTTAAAAGTTTGTTCACAACAGTATAAGAATGGAGTTTATATAAGAACAGGTGGTGACCTTGAAAATTCCTTTTATGTGCAGGTACATTTTATTAATTCAGTTGACAAAGAAAAGGTCACTTTACAAGAGGATATTAACTACGAAGGATGTGAGCCTATTAATGGACTAACCCTTTCGAAAGGAACCGAAATAAAAAATGGAAAAAGTGTCACTCAATTCTTTAAAAGAAAAAACGCAGAAGAATCGGCTATAATAAGCGTAGAATTCACAGATGGAATCAATGTAGATCCAATTCACATAGAAGGGAACAAAACGGTTAAATTTATCATTCCAATAGGAACTATTGTAGCATCACCACTTTCTCCTAGTGAATTTATAAAGCTCTCTGGATCAACAGATATAACAGATTATGAAGAAAATATTTGGACTCCTTGTGATGGCAGGAAAGTAACTGGTTCGACATATTATTTACAGATCAACCATTTCGTTCCAGATTTAAGAGGACAGTTTATTAGAGGTTTTAATCAGATGTTAAGTAGTGATGAAGCAGTAACCTACTCAAATGGGATTAATCCAGACGAAAAAGATAATTCGAAGGTTAATGGTTATAGTTATCAGAAAGACGAACTTAAATCACATTCTCATTCAATCAAATATGAAGAGGAAAAAGTAGCAAAACACTCAAAATATCAAAGAACAGTTTGGGAGGTTCAGGATGGAGATCAAACATCTACTCAAAAAACTGGTGGTTCTGAAACAAGACCTAAGAACTTGAGCGTCTACTATTACATCAGGATCAACTAGAAATACACATAGTCGAGTAGGTAAAGGGGAATTGCACCCCTAAACCTCTCCCAGAACCGTGCGTGAACCTCTCAATTCACACGGCTCTTATTATGCAGTCGATATGATCTAAAAATGATCAGACCAATTTGTAGCCCAATTCCCAATGGTA